>NZ_JBOBRE010000011.1:0-198755 GCF_050586525.1 Massilia sp. BKSP1R2A-1
GTCGGTAGCGGACGCTACAATAGGTCTGCAATCCGTCAGAAGCGGACAATGAAACCAAAGGAGCGCTAGTGGATGTAAAACTTGTCGCATCGATCTCAGGATTTCTATTCATCGCTCTCGCCTTCATGTTCGGTCAAGCGTTTAGCCCTGATGCCTCAGACGATCTCATTACAATAGGCTCGATATGCGCGTTTGTAGGTGGCACAGCCTTTGTGCTTGGCGTCGTATTCGGCCGTACGAGCTTGATCTCCACAACTATTTCGGGATGTACTGCGTTGGTAGTAGTCAGCTTGCCTCTACAGCTTTACTACGCAACAACAGAGTCACTGAGCAAGTACGCATTTGTTCTGTTGCTCCTTTTCGCTCTGATGAGCGGGGCAAGTTTCCTGGGAACGTGTCTCCGCAGAAAAGAAGTAAGTTGATTTATGCCGTCCGCTCTGGGTCGGAAGCCGACAATGGCGACAGGCGGGACTACTTCCGCCCGTCGCCTGTCGGAATTCGATCAATTCACGTGATCCATTCTCCTGCGGCGCTGAACCCATCCCAGTACCCCCAGACCCAGCAGGAAGGTCGCCCCCATCCCAGGCTCCGGCACATCGTTCGCAGGTTCCTGCAGGACGAAGGACAGATTATCCGCATAGCCATCGTTGTCGCCTGACACGAGACGCTCCATCGACAGCCAGAACGACAGCTTCCGTGTGCCTGCCGGCACAAATCCATCGGCTTCCCGATAGAACAGGCCCGTCTGGTTATTGCGATCCTGCGGCGTCAAGGGCCCGAGCGCGGAGTTGCCGATCTCGTTGTTGAATTCATCGAGAAACTGCACATAGAACAGCGCGTTATCGCCCTGGTTGGTCCAGCCGCCGAGCCAGCCGCTCAGGGAGTAGGAAGTCTGCCGCGTGGTCGTCAGACCAAAGTCCAGGGTCTGGTAAGCCGCCGCGTACTGGCCAAGGCCGGCGAACATCTTGCTGCCCCGCTCCACCGGCCCAGGCTGCGTGGGCAGCACCCAGTTGCTGCCATAGTCCACCGACTGGAACATGTTGTAGCCCTCATAGCCGGTCCACCCGGTCACGCCTGCCTCGGCATCGCCGTTGACGACCAGATTGCTGCCATAGAGGACGCCGGCCTGGCTGCCGCACGCCACTGCGAACAGGGCCGCGGCAAGGATCAATCGACACTTCATGAAACGCTCCTTGTAAGGTTCAAACGACGCGGTACTGGTCGAGCTGGGCCGGGCCCTGCATCGCCGGGTCGCTAATCGACGGCAAGCCGTTTTCCAGGTGGCCGGCAAAACGGCGCAGCCAGCCGGGCATGCCGATCACGCGGAGGCTGTAGTCGTACCAGTTGCGGCTCGACGCGAGGGGCAGGCGGATCGTGCTCCGCGAACGCGCGACGACGCGCACTTCCGAGGGCCGGCCCGCGTAATACTTGTTGGCGGTGAGCTGGAAGGTGCAAGGCTGTCCGCCGTTGTTCACCAGTTCGATGACCAGCTCCCCTGCCCTGCGGTCGGCGCGCAGGATCATCTCCGGCGATACGACGCTGCTCGCCTGGCGCACGTCGCCGACGACGTGGCGGTGGAAGCCGTTCGGCCCCAGGATCCAGAGGTCGTAGGCCGCGCTGCTGGCCCAGCGACCCTTGAGCTGCTTGCCCGCTTCGACGGTGTAGCGCCGTGGGACCTGCGCCAGCGCCAGGCGGTCGTAAACATGGAATACCGCCCCCGCTTCACCAGCGTTCTCGAAGGTGAGCTCGACCTGGCCGCTACCGATCGGCACCTGCGCCTGGACCTGCAGTTCGTAAGGCAGCGCACGGGCCGGGCGCACGCCGGCAGCCTGCACGGGCGCCGCCAGGGTGGACGGCGTCGCCGGCACCTTCGTATTGGGCAGGCTCAGCGCCATCGCGCGGCGCGCGGCCGTTTCCGGCAGCAGCTGGCTGAAGCCGCTGTCGTTCGGGTTCACGAAGTCGAAGCAGGTCAGCAGGTTCCCGCTCACCGCGCGGCGCCATGGGCTGATGAGCGGCTCGCGCACGCCGAAGCGTGCCTCGATGAAGCGCACCACCGAGGTGTGGTCGAAGACCTGCGAGTTCACCCAGCCGCCCTTGGACCAGGGCGAGATGACGTACATCGGCACGCGCGGACCGAGTCCATAGGGACGATGCTGCGTGCGTGCATCCGCGCCATTGAGTACGTGGTGGTACTCGCCGGTTGTGTCGACGGTCGATGCGCCGGCGAGCTGGGACTGGGCAGGATTGCCGTTGTAGCTCGTATAGGCCGGGACCGAGGGCGGCGGCATGTGGTCGAAGAAGCCGTCGTTCTCGTCGAAGTTGATGAGCAGGACTGTCTTGCTCCAGCTTTCGGGATTGGCGGTCAAGGCATCCAGCACGCGCGCGATGTAGTCGGCGCCGGATGCAGGGCTCGAGGGACCGGGGTGCTCCGACCCTTCCGCCGTGGCGACGACCCAGCTCACCTGCGGCAGGCGGTTGGCCAGCACGTCCGCCTTCAGCAAATCCAGGTCGCGGGTGCTGACGCCGCGATCGCGCAGCGACTGCGAATACCCCGGGCGCCGGTACCAGGCGTTGCGGAAAGTGCGGAAGCCGGCCAGGGAGTTATCGGTGAAATTGTCCGCCATGTTCTGGTAGACCTGCCAGCTGACGCCGGCCGCCTCCAGCCGCTCCGGATAGGTGGTCCACAGGTAGTCGGTGGACATGTCCGGGCTGAAGTTGTCGCGGCTGTTGTCGGTCGACGGGCCACCGGCGACGGCCAGGGGGTCGTTGTGGCCGCTGAACAGGAACAGGCGGTTCGTGTTGGTGCCGCTCTGCGTGGCGCAGTGGTAGTGGTCGCAGATCGTGAAGGCGCGCGCCAGTGCGAACTGGAAGGGGATGTCGGCCTCGGCGTAGTAGCCCATCGAATGGTTCTGCTTGATCGTGCACCAGTCGTTCATGCGGCCGTGGTCCCACGCCAGCTGCGCGTCCAGCCAGGCGTGCGGCGTGCCGGCCACGCGCATGACCGGGAAGTCCTGCACGGTATTGAGCCGGAACGGTGCGATGGCGCGGCTTTGCGGCCAGTTGGGACGGCCGGGCACGGGGGCGCCGCCGACGGTCCGCTGTACGAAGACCGACTTGCGATTGATAAGGTTCTGCCGGTCCACCACGGGAATCGGGAAAGGATCTCCGAATCCGCGCACGCCCTCCAGCGTGCCGAAATAGTGGTCGAAGCTGCGGTTTTCCTGCGTCAGCACGACGATGTGCTCGACGTCCTGCAGGCTGCGGGTGCGCTGGTTGGCCGGCAGGGCCAGCGCTTTCTGGATGGACGGCGGGAACGTCGCAAGTACGGCGCTCGCGCCGCCCGTCTTGCCCATGGTACGAAGGAAGTCGCGACGGCTCATGCGTGCTCCTTCGTGCGTGGAAACGCGAAATCGAAAATCTGCATGTGATTGATCCAGGTCGGTTGTGGGGAACAGCAGAACTACGGTCCAACGCGGATCAGCTTAGGGAAGAAGAATGAAAAGTTGATGACAGACTAATTTTGCAGCACCAATTTACTTGACTAACCAGAAACTCCCTGTCGGGATAGCGCAAGGCGTCCGATGTCATTCTTTTCTAAAAGTTGTGTCGCCGATGTAACGATTAAGCTTGAACAAAAATGCTTGTGAATAGACAATGTATCGCAGGAAAGTGAATTTATTTCCGTACTTAGATTTTATAGCGTTGCAATTTCTATGCAGCAGCTTAGTTAACATAAATGCAATTTATTTTCAGTAAAGAAACGCGTGCATTTTTCGAGGAGTGTAGTGTGAGGCTGAGATCCATGTTCTTTCGTAGTGCGGGGGGTGTGATCCTTGCCCTTGCCGCAGCGCACAGCTGGGCTGGGCCCATGGGCCTGGTGAAGCTCACCGGCCAGGTGGGTTTTTCTTGCTTCACGGGTACTGGAGGATTCGAACAAAATTGCTCCGCCGGCGAACACGTGGAAAGAGGCAGCTTCAGTCTCGTCTACGATCCCTCGATCCGGGATACGGATCCAGGGAGCAGCAGCGGTCTGTTTCGCGGTGCCATCAAGTCCTTCACCATGACCGTCAGCCAGGTAGACAGGCCCGACCTGAGCTTTTCTTTGGTGGAAAGCGGCGACTTTTACCGTGACTTCGACACGGATGGATCGGGATCCGATTGGCTGCGCTGGAACATGATGCTCGACGAAGAACATGGCGTCGTCGGACGCAGCTTGTTTTCGTTCGGCATGTACCAGCAGGCTTGGGGAAATCCGAATGAGATGCCATCAATCGACTTCTGGTCCGGAGTGACTGGATTGGTCGGAGGGGGAGCGGGAGTAAATGAAACGGATTGGTTGAATTCAAGCCTCGATGTGGGAATCATTCCCAACCCCGTCCCGGCGCCGGGTTCGCTGTGGCTCATGCTGATAGGCGCGGGCGGCGTTCTCGCGCAGCGCCTGCGCCGGCGAGACTGATTGCCGCGCCGCTCCGGATCGGGTTCTCGTCCGGGCGGCGCCATCATCGGCGGCCTAAGCCGTGCGCGACCTCGCCGGCCTCGGCATGCGCCGGCGATCCTGCTTGCGGTAGTGATTCGGCGAGCACAGCACCCTTAGCGCGACCGGTCGCGGCACGCCCACCTCCTCCATGAACAGCAAGGCCGGATGCAGGCCATACCGGTTGCACAGCTTCAGCCCTTCCTCCACAAAGTTTGCGGTCGTCACGTCGGTGCGTGCATCGTCTTTGCTTTGCTCATCCATGCCTTCCTCCATGCGAGCGAAGGATGCTAGCAGAGCTCAGTATGTACTTAAAGTGAATTCTTAAGAGTTCATCCCAAGTGGATGTTTTCGTAGCTAAACCGCAAAAGTTGCAGGTTTGATCTTGCACACTTTTGCGCTTGCATCTAATGCCAGGACGCATGCGGAGGATCGCCACTATAGCCGAGCCTCCGCGCCCCTGTCGATCACTTCGATCTTTCCCGGGATTTGCCGGGTCGGCATGCTGCTGGCGGAACGGGCGCCCGTCGATGCCCGCATCCTGGTACTCGGCGCGGGTGGCGGCCTCGAGCTCAAGGCGCTGGCCGAAGCGCATCCCGGATGGTCCTTCGACGGCATCGACCCGTCGCCCGACATGCTGCGCCTGGCCCGGCAAACGGTCGCCGCGCACGCCGAACGCATCCGGCTGGTCGAAGGCTATATCGACAGCGCCCCGGACGGCCCCTACGATGGCGCCACCGCCTTGCTGACCTTCCACTTCATTCCTCGCGAGCAGCGCCTCGACACGCTCGCGCACATCCATCGCCGCCTGAAGCCCGGCGCCGCCTTCCTGCTTGCCCACATCAGTTTCCCGCAAACCGAACCGGAGCGCTCGCAATGGATCGCGCGCCACGTCGGCTATTCCGCGGCGCCGGATGCCGACCCGGGCCAGCTGCAGCAGGCGCGGGAGGCGATCGCAGGCAGGCTCACCATCTTTGCACCCGAGGAAGAAGAGGATGCTGCGACAGGCAGGGTTCACGGATGTGTCGCTGTTCTATGCCGGGCTCAGCTTCCGGGGCTGGGTCGCGTATAAACCGTAGCGCACTGGCCTCAAGCACGCACCTTTGATGCAAGCGGTAGCGCCCGCCTCTGTGGCGTGCTGAACTGGCACGGTAGGGATGTCATTTCTTCATCTCTCCCAGCAGGAGTGCGTGTGCCCGCTTTTAACCCAGCCAGCCTGACGCCGCCCCGGCTTGCCGATCTGCGCCGCAAGCTGGAAGCCGCGGGCTGCCGTCCGCCGCCCCAGGCCTGTACCCTGGGCGAACTGTCCGAGGCCATCGTCGAATTCCGCCGGCGCCAGGGCATCGCCGGGCGCGGCGTGCTCGACGCGCAGACCCTGCGCCGCCTGGACGAGGTCAGCGGCGCCACCTTCGGCGACATCTTCCGCGACGAACTCGACCTGCTGCGTCCGCAGCCGGAAACCCGCGCCGATGCCGACGAACCTTCCCTGCGCGCCCACGGGGCCGGCCTGGTGGGCCTGGCCCTGTCCGGCGGCGGCGTGCGCAGCGCCACCTTCGGCCTCGGCGTGCTGCAGGCCCTCGCCGGTCACAAGCTGCTGCGCCACCTCGACTACCTCTCCACCGTTTCCGGCGGTGGCTTCATCGGCGGCTGGCTGTCGAAGTGCATCCACGAACAGGGCGGCGACGTCGGGAAGGTCGAGGCGCTGCTGGCCCCGCCCGCAGGCGCCGCCGAGGCGCCGGCGATCCGCTTCCTGCGCCAGTACAGCAACTACCTGTCGCCGCGCGGCGGCATGTTCAGCGCCGACACCTGGACCCTGATCGGCACCTATGTGCGCAACACGGGCCTGAACCTGACCATGCTGGTGGCCTGGCTGTGCGCCCTGCTGCTGCTCCCGCGCGCCTGCGTGTGGGCGGTGCACCGCATCGTCGGCCCCGGCGGGCCCTGGGCCGCCTACGCCGACCTGGCCTGGATGTTCGGCATCCTGCTGTTCCTGGCCGCCGTGTTCTGCATCGCCCTGAGCATCTCGAGCAAACCGTCCGGCTCGCGCGGACTGCGGCGCTTTCCCCTGTCGCAGGGGGCCGTGCTCTGGTGGATCAACCTGCCGCTGCTGCTGGCCGGCTTCCTCGGCAGCGTCGGGCTATGGCGCCATGGCGGCATGGCGCCGTTCTGGGAGCTGGGCGGCTTGCCGGCCGAGCTGCAGGGGCGCGCGCACTGGCTGCTGGCGCCGGGCTTCGTCTACTTCGTGGTATGGGCCTGCGGCTGGTACATGGCGCACGACCGCATCAGCGTCTACCGGCGCGCCGGCTACACCCTGTGCACGGCGGCGCTGGTGGCGGTGCTGGCGGTGCTGTGCGCATCGGTGCGCGCCTTCGCGCCCGAGATGATGGTGCAGCTGATGTCGCGAAAGAGCGCCGAACATATCGTGAACGGCCTGCTGTCCCTGAGCGCCGTGCTGGTGCTGTGCGCCATCGCCCTGGCCGTCATGCACCGCCTGCAGCCGCACCGCCCGCCGGCCGACGTGAGCCGCCTCGAGGTGCTAGAAGGCCTCTCGCACCTGCTGTGCGCGGTCGGCGCGCTCAGCCTCGGCGCGGTGCTGCTGCTGGGCGGCCTGGCCCTGCTGCCCGACCCCAGCACCCATCCGGTGCTGAACAATGCGATCGCCCTCACGACCTTCGGCATGCCGCTCATGATGGCGCTGTTCGCCGGCACCATGACGCTGATGATCGGCCTGATCGGCCGCCTGTACAGCGACGCCAGCCGCGAATGGTGGAGCCGTCAGGGCGCCTGGACCTGGATCTTCGCGCTGGCCTGGGTCACCATGTTCGGCGTCGCCTTCTTCCTGTCGCCGCTGCTGCACTGGGCCTGGCTCACCTTCGAACCCTGGTCCTATATCAGCACCTTCGCCGGCTGGCTGTTCGTCACCTGGTTCGGCCTGAAGGCCGGCAGCGGCAGCAGGACAGGAAACTGCGCCGGTTCGCGCACCTCCGACTGGCGCCTCGACCTGTGCGCGCGCCTCGCGCCCTACGTGTTCACGGCCGGCGTGTTCGCCCTGCTGGGCGCCTTCGTGCAGTGGGTAGTGGCGCCGCCACAGCCCGCTTGTCCATCCCCGGCCACCCTCACCTGCGTCTATGGCATGCATGCCAGCGCCACCCTGGAGACCAGCGGTATGCGCCTGGCCGCCGTCTTCGCCGGCTTTGCCTTCGCCGCCCTGCTGCTCGGCTGGCGCGTGGACATCAACAAGTTTTCGCTCTACATGATGTACCGGAACCGCCTGGTGCGCGCCTACTTCGGCGCCAGCAACCGCGCGAGGAAGCCCCACCCCTTCACCGGCTTCGACCCGGGCGACGATCCGCTGCTGGCCGACCTGAAGCAGCAGCGCCCCTGCCACATCATCAATACCTCGCTCAACCTGGTCGGCGGCGAGGAACTGGCCTGGCGCACCCGCAAGGCAGCCTCCTTCACCTTCACGCCGCGCCACTGCGGTTTCGAATTGCCGCCAGGTGCTGGTAACGGCGCGGCCAGCAGCGAGGCCGCGCGCGGCTGCTACCGGGCAACTAGCGACTACGGCTCGCGCTCGGGAACAGGGGCCGACGACGACGCCGGCGTGCGGCTCGGGATGGCGATCGCCGTGTCCGGCGCAGCCGCCAGCCCGAACATGGGCGCGCACTCATCGCCCCCGCTGAACTTCCTGATGACGATGTTTAACGTGCGCCTGGGGCGCTGGTGCCCGAACCCGCGCCGGCAAGCCTGGCAGCAATCCTCGCCGCCGGTCGGCCTGTTCAGCCTGCTGGCCGAACTGTTCGGCCTCACCAACGCCGACGCCAGCTACGTCTACCTGTCCGACGGCGGCCACTTCGACAACCTCGGCATCTACGAACTGGTGCGGCGGCGCTGCCGCCTGATCGTCGCCGTGGACGGCGCCAGCGACGGCCTGCTTTCCTTCGAGGACCTCGGCAACGCGATCCGCAAATGCGCCACCGACCTGCACGTACGCATCGACCTCGACGTCGACAAGCTCGCCCAGCGCGGCGCGGATGGACTGTGCGGCGCCAGCTGCGCGGTCGGCACGGTGCGCTACAGCCAGGTCGACGCGGGCGGCGCCGACGGCACCCTGCTCTACCTGAAGCCGGCCATCGTGGGACGCGAGAACGCCGACCTGCTCAACTACCGCAAGGTGCACCCCGCCTATCCGCACGAAAGCTCGGTGGACCAGTGGTTCGACGAGACCCAGTTCGAAAGCTACCGGGCGCTGGGCCAGTACATCGCGGAATGCGCCCTGGGGCAGGCCGCCGGCGCCGTGCAGGCGCGCGAAGCGGGCTTCGACGTCGACGCGCTGTGCGCCGAACTGTGGCGCCGGCACGGACCGCGTGAACCGGGACAGGAACCTGCTCCCTGTCCGGAAGTGCGCGAGAGCTGCCGCTAGCCGCGGGGTCGTAGGGTGGCCGGCTCAGGCAGCGGCAGCCTCGCCGGCCGCATCTTCCTTCGGTGGCGCCTCCTCCACCTTCGGCGCCAGCGCCAGCAGCTGCTCGATCAGCTGCGCAAACCGCTGCTGGCCGGGCGCCAGGCGGTCCGCCTGCGCCAGCACGGCATGCGCCTCGTCCGACAGCAGGACGCTGAAACCGCGCTGCTGCATGCAGGACACCAGGATCTGCGCCGAGTTGAACAGGATCCGCACATTGTGCGGCAGCGCGGCGCGCGCATTCCTCATCCACTCCACCGCCTCGGGCAGCTTGTTGGTCTTCCACAGCAGCACGCCCTGGTTCATCAGGTCCACCGCTTCCTTGCGCGCCTGGCGAATCAGGGCCTCGCCCTCGTCGCCCATGCGCGCCTTTTCAAAAATCTTCTGCACCTCGTCCTGCAGCAGCGCGTTGTCGTGGTTGTTGCGGATCACATAGCACAGCAGGTCGACCGGCGCTTCCTTCACGCCGACCGCGAACAGCAGGGTCGCCATCTCGAGGCAGGTCGTCACGTCGGGACGCTCGGGCTTGGACTGCAGCAGCGCCTCCAGCTCGTCGCCGGCCTTGCGCGCGCGCCGGTAGTCGCCGCTCTCGTGGTAGACCAGGCCTTCGGTGATCTTGGCGCGCAGCTCGATGTCAGGGTGCTCGGCGAAGAACTCGCGCTGGGCCGCGTTCAGCAGCAGCAGCGCCTCCTTCGGATCGTTCTTCAGGCCGCACACGCGCGCCAGGCCCAGGTAGGCGTCGGGCGTCTTGCGGATCGAGTACTCGCCGATCGCAATGCATTTGCGGAAGGCCTTCTCGGCCATCCCGATGTTCCCCAGCTTCAGGCAGGCCTGGCCGAGATTGCGCTGGCGCGGCACCGAGTTGGGCGACAGCTTGGCGGCGCGCTCCAGGATGCCGAGCGCCTCCTCGTGCTTGCCCATGCTCTGGTAGGCCTGCGCCAGCCCGTCGTAGGCGTCGATGTAGTAGCGGTTCTCGGCAATCACGGTGGCGAACATCTGGCGCGCCTGTTCGTGGTCGCCGTCGGCCATGCGGATCCTGGCGATGCCCGCGCGCGCCCACTGGTATTCGCGCTGGGCCAGCACGCGCTCGTAGGTCTCGCGCGCCTTGGCCGGCTCGCCGCATTTCTCCATCAGGCGCGCCTTCATGCGCAGCAGGTCGATCTCGTGGACGCGGTTGGCCGCGATCTGCCCGTCGCACAGGCGCGCCGCGCGCAGGTAGTCCTTCTCGGCATAGGCATGGTCGATCGGATTGAACACCTGCTTCTTGCGCCAGACGCGGTTCAGGCGCGTCAGCAGCACGCCTTCGGTGATCGGCTTGACGAGATAGGCGTCCGGCTGGTGCTCCGCCGCGCCCATCACCGATTCGACGGTCTTCTCGGCCGACACCATCAGGAAGACGCTCGAAGGCAGCAGCAGGTTGCGTATGCGCGCCTCTTCCAGCACCTGCTGGCCGTTCTTGCCTTCGCCCAGGTTGTAGTCGCACAGAACCACGTCGTAGCGGGTCTTGTTCAGCAGGGCCATCGCCTCGCCGCCGCTGGAGGCCTGGTCGATATTGCGCGCGCCCAGGCTGCGCAGGCTTTCGCGCAGCAGCTGGCGCACGCCGATGAAATCGTCGACGACGAGGTAGTTCTTGGCGGCCCAGTCGACCTGCTCGACGGCGCTGGGCGCGGGCAGCGGGGCGGCCGGGCTGATGAAGTTGGCGGGCGCGTTCATGGCAGGGTCAGGATGAAGCAGCCGCCGGCAAGTTCGCCGCCGTTCTCGAGGCGCACGCTGCCCGCGCGGTCGCGGTGGCGGTGCATGCGCGCGACTTCGCGCGAGAAGTGCAGGCCCAGGCCGGCGCTGTTGGTCAGGAAGTTGACGCCGCTGGCGTTCGCGTCCATCGCCGCGCCGCCGGCCGCCAGCAGGGCAGGCGGATAGCCGGCGCCGTTGTCCTCGACGCGGATCTCCAGGCAGCCGTCGCGTTCGCGTGCGGAGAGGCGGATGCGGTCGCGCGTGTAGTGCACGGCGTTGTTGATCGCGTGCGAGACCACGCCGACGATCAGGTCTTCGTCGAAATGCCAGACCAGCTCCGCGTCCACGTCGAGTTCGAGCGCGACGCCGCGCGAAGCGAGCAGGACGCGTTCCATCCCCACCACCTGCTCGACCAGCTGGCCGATCTCCAGCGGCTGCACGTCGAAGGGGTACTCCGGCGTGCCGACGCGTTTGTACAGCGCCAGCAGCTGCATCAGGTTGTCGTTCAGGCGGCGCGTCTGGTACAGCATCTGCGCCATCTGCGCGTACGCCTTCTCGGTCTCGGGCGAAGCGCCGTCGAGCAGGCGCTCCAGCGTGCCGGACAGGACGCTGATCGAATTCTTCATGTCGTGCGCGGTGGACGCGAGGAACAGGAACAGCTCGCTCGATTGTGGGGAGTCTTCCATCGATGGGGGCCGGCCGGGCCAGAAAAAGTTACCGTACGTCAATTATACCGCCGGCGATTTGACGATCTCGTCACGGAATGTAACTTATGGCTGAGTTACAACAAGATGGCGCAACAAAGCCGGAACATCAATCCATCGTGGGTAGCGGCATGCGGCTGCTGCGCCGGGCGCGCAGCACGAAACGCGCCGGCTCGAGCGCATCGACCAGCGCCATCTCCAGCGGCAGCGGCTCGCCCTCCAGCCCTGCCGCCAGCAGTTCCGCCGCCAGCGGCGCCCAGATCAGGCCACGCGAAGCGTAGCCGAGCAAGGCAAAGAGGCCCGGGTGGCGCGGCACGTCGCGCAGGCGCTCGGTCGCGCCGGCCGCGGCGAAGTCGGGCAAGGGGCCCACCAGCGGCAGGCGGTCCGGGGCCACGCAGCGGAACCCCACGCGGCCCGCCAGCGGCGCGCCTTGTGCGGCCTGCGGGTCGGAGACCAGGCTGCGCAGCCTGTCGATGTTCTCCTGCTGGCTCGCCGCACGGAGCATCGGGTCGCCATCGAGGTCGTAGGTGGCGCCGGCGCAGGCGATGCCGCCGGAGGCCGGCGTCAGGTAGGCCTCGCGGCACAGCACCAGGGGCAGCGCGGGCAGGCTGGCGCTGTCCAGGTGGGTGACCTGGCCGCGCAGGCTGGACAGCGGCAAGTCCGAGGACTGCGCCAGGCTGCGCGCGCCGACACCGTTGGCCACGACCACGGTCGGCGCCTGGGCGACGGCGCTGCCGTCTTCGGCGCGCGCCAGCCATTCGCCCTCGACGCGTTCCAGCTGCACGCTGCCGACGCCGAAGCGGCGCGTCAGGCGCGTGCCGCAGGCATCCAGCATCGCCGCGCACACGCTGCCGGGACGCGCCCAGCCGCCCTGGGGGAACAGCCAGCCGCCATCCGGCGCGCGCAATCCGAGCAGGGCCTCGGCCTCCGGCGCTTCCAGCCAGCGCGCGAATTCCGGCGGCAGCCTGCCCTCGGCCGCGATGGCGCGCGAGACGGCGGCATGTTCGGCATCGCGCGCCAGCTGCAGCACGCCGCAGGCGGCGCCTTCGATGGCCCCGCCGATGCCGCCCAAGCCCTCCCAGGCGCGCAGGGCGTAGAGGTAGGCGGCGCGCGTGAGGCGGGTCGGGATGTTGTCATCGCGCGAGAGCAGCGGCATGAAGATGCCCGCCAGGTTGCCGGAGGCTTCCATCGCCGGCAGCGCGTGACGCTCGACCAGGGTGACGTCCCAGCCGCGCGCACACAGGCTGGCGCAGGCGCTCGATCCGGCCAGGCCGGCGCCGAGCACGATGGCGCGGCGCTCGGGCGTGGGCGGCAGCGGCAGGCGCGGCTTGCGGCTGGCGAAGACGGCATGGCCCGCTTCGCCTTCGAACACGAAGCCCTGGGCCTGCAGCGCGGCGCGTTGTTCTTCAGTGAGGGACGCCGCGAACAGCCGGGCGCCCGCGGCGACGATGCGCGCCAGCGGCCGGACGAAATCGCCTCCCGCAACGACACCCAGGAAGACCGCGTCGGGCTGGGCGCCGAGCTGGACCAGCGCGGTGTCGATCGGCGCGGACAGCAGGGTCAAGGTCAGGCGCGGGTCGGTCTGCGGGATGCGGTGAGAACCCGGCTGCAGGTGTGGCGCGATTGCGACGATGTGCAGGCGGGCACTGCGCTCCGAGTCGGCACGCCACGCCGCCTGCAGCCCGGCGATCTCGCTGTCGTTGTGGTCTGAGAAAAATACCGTGTAGCGCTCGCGGCCGCGCCAGAGCCCACGCAAATCGCTCATCGCCCGGCGTGGCGGAAGCAGGCCCGGTCATGGTCATCCACCACGCCGATGCCCTGCAGGTAGGCATACACGATGGTCGAGCCGACGAACTTGAAGCCGCGCCTGGACAGGTCTTTCGAGATGCGGTCCGACAGCTCGGTCTTCGCCGGGCGTTCCCCGTCAGGCCAGCTGCTGACAATGGGCTTGCCGTCGACCCAGCTCCACAGATAGGTGTCCAGCGTAAGGCCCTGCTCGCGCATCGCCAGGTAGGCCTTGGCATTGGTGATGGCGGCAGCGACCTTGAGGCGGTTGCGCACGATGCCCGGATTGGCCAGCAGTTCGGCCACCTTGGCCTCGTCGTAGCGCGCGATTGTCCGGGCGTCCCAGTTGTCGAAAGCGGCGCGGTAGCTGTCGCGCTTGTTCAGGATGGTTTCCCACGACAGGCCGGCCTGGGCGCCTTCGAGGTTGAGCATCTCGAACAGCGTGGTCTCGTCGTGGCAGGGCACGCCCCACTCGTGGTCGTGGTAGGCGATGTAGCGGGGATTGGCCATATTGGCCCAGCTGCAGCGGGTCTGGTTCATGCCCGCAGTATACCGTGGCGCCGCCTCAGGCCAGGACCTGGCGGTACAGCGCGAGGTAGGCCGCGCCCGCCTTCTCCCAGCTGAAGCGGCTCGCGTGCAGGCGGGCACGCTCGGCGCCCTGCTCGCGCTCGAAGCGCGCCATGCCCTGGGCCAGCACCTCGGCCATGTGCTCCGGATCGAAGCTGTCGAAGTAGAAGGCGGCGTCGCCGCCGACCTCCGGCAGGCTCGTGGAACGCGACAGGAACACGGGCCGCCCGTGGTGCATCGCTTCCAGCACCGGCAGGCCGAAGCCTTCGGCAAGCGATGGGAAGAGGAAGGCTTCGCAATGCGCGTAGTACCAGTCCTTGTCGAACTGGCTGACCGGGCCGGTCACCGCCACCCTGTCCTGCACGCCGAAGCGTTCGGCCTCCTGCAGGATCTTCTCCTTGTACGCTTCCTTGACCACGCCGGCGATCACGAGCGTCATGTCGTTCCCGCGCAGCAGCGGCACCAGCACGTGGAAGTTCTTCTTCGGACAGACCATGCCGACCGCGAACAGGAAGCGCCCCGGCGGCTGGAAGCGCGGCTGGTGCCCTTCGGGGGCGCGGCTCGGATTGGTGCCGTTGTAGATGACCGAGATCTTGCCTGCCGCCTCGGGGAAGAAGCGCAGGATGTCGGCTTTCACGAATTCCGAGATCGCCACCACGTGGTCGACGCCGGCGATCTTGCGCGCCATGCGGCCCAGGTGCCGTGCGAGCTTCGGGCTGCCGGCCGGCTGCTCGTGCACCTGGTTCAGGTCGTGCACCGTCATCACGGTCCGGGCGCGCACGCGTTCGGGCCCGAAGCGGCAGTACTGGTCGGCGAAATGGACGACGTCGAACTGCTGCTTGCGCGGAAAGTGCCAGCGGTGGAACTTGCGGTGGCGGACGTAGGAGGCCTGCTGCCCCAGGAAACCGTGCTGCACCGGATAGGTATAGGCGCTCAGCTCGACGCTGCCTTCTCCCTGGCGCGCCAGTTCGCTCGTCAGGCTGTGGCCGAAGGTATGCAGTCCCGTGTTCTCGAAGCGCATGGAATCGAGCGTGATCAGGAGCTTCGGCATCATGCCGCGGCTTCCTCCAGCTGGACGCCGCGCCGGCGCTGTGCAACCCTGGCCCGCCATCCGGCGATCACCGCAGCCACCTGCCCTGCCCCGATCGCGTCCATGCAGCGGCAGCTTTGCGCATCGGTGCAGCTGCCGCAGGCCTGCTCGCCGCTGAGCGAGACGGCGTTGCGTCCAAGGGCGCCCCAGCGGGCGATGTCGATCGGTTTAATCGGCGGGAACAGGCCGAGCGTCGGCTGTCCCAGCGCGGCCGAGAGGTGCAGCGGGCCGGTGCCGCTGGCGACCAGGCCGTCGGCCATGCCGATCAGCGCGACCAGTTCTTGCAGGTCGAGGCGGCCGCACAGGTTGCGCACATTGGGGCTCTCGAGCAGCTGCGGGGCCTCGCGCGCCAGCACTTCTCCCTCGGCGCGGCTGCCCGTGATCCAGACCGTGACCTCGGGGTCGCTGCGCAGCAGCGCAGCCAGTTCGGTGTAGCGCGCCAGTGGCCATTCGCGGCCATTGCCGTTCGACTTGGGATGCAGGATCAGGTTGAATTGCGATGGGTCGAGCAGCTGCTCCACGCTGGCGGCGCGCGGCGCCTGCAGGCCGTAGAGGGAAACCAGCTCGGCCAGTTCCGGCTGGTGCTCGATGCCGATCGGCTTGAGCAGCGCAAAATTGAGCTGGGCCTCGTGCAGCGCCGAGCGCGCCCGGCTGAAGTGCGCAAGCCGGTTGCAGCTGATCCAGTGGTGCAGGCGGTGGCTGCTGCCGACGCGGTTCGCGACGTGGGCGCGGCGTGCGGCGCGGCCGATGGCGCGGTGCGGGAAAGCGAAGATGACGGTGTCGTATTCCTGGTCCCGGAACAGGCGGTCGATGTCCAGCTCCTCGAGCGCCAGCACCCGGTCGACATGGCGGCAACAGCGCACCACGGGAGCGGCATAGCCGCGGCACACCATGTCGACCTGGACGCCCGGGATCAGGCCCTTCAGGTAGCCGGCGAGCGGCAGGGTAAGGACGACGTCACCGATATTGTCGGTGCGGCAAATAAGGATGCGTGACAGTGCGGGAGGCATTACCGGTTTCTCAGTGTTTTCCTGGCGCGGCGGCGATTCGCCACTCGCTTCCATCGCTTTCGAACAATGCGGGCCCACGCCGAGGCTGAAGGCTATTCTCGTGGAACCCGACAAATTTGTATGCATTTGTAAGCCCATCTTTACACGTTCTTACATGCAATACAACCATTCTCGCGCCTGAATTACACTGACTCTCTCATTTGACGCGCCCGCGCATCGTAAACAACGACGTGCGCACCAGGCCAGTGCAGGACAATCGTCCAAAGCAGAGCTTAAGAGAGGGAATATGTGAGTAAGTTTTCGAAAGCATTCAAGGCGGCCCTCGGCATTCTGACGATGGCGGGCGCGCAAGCGCATGGGTGCAATGTCCAGTCCCGTCCTTTCGGTACCCTGTCGTCCGGAGAGCCAGTACGGGCCTATACGATCAGCAGCGGTCGAATCGAGGTCACGGTCCTGGACTTTGGCGGCATCCTCCACGAAATCAGGACGCCGGATCGCGATGGCAGGATTAAAAACGTTGTCCGCAACCTGGCGACGCTGTCCGACTACGAACGCAATCCCAGCTTCTCGCGCATCATCGGGCGTTTCGCCGGCCGCATCGGCAATGGCGGCTTCACGCTCGACGGCAGGCGCTACGAGCTCGCAGCCAGGCCGGACGGCGTCATTTCCCACGGCGGACCTGGTGGATTCGGCAGCCGCCTGTGGACAGGCAGGCCCGTCGATTGCGGCGTCGACCTCGCCCTGGCGAGCAAGGATGGGGAAAATGGATTTCCAGGTAACCTTCGGGTCGAAGCCGCTTTCCGGATCGATGGAGCGGACCTGCACATCGACTACCGTGCCGTAACCGACAAGCCAACCGTGGTCAACCTGACACATCATGCGTTCTTCAATCTGTCCGGCGCGCCGGACGTCCATGACCACGAGTTGACGATCAATGCAGGCCGTTGGCTGGCAACCGACGCAAGGCGCGTGCCGACAGGAGAGACCCCGGCAGTAAGGGGCGCGCTGGACCTGCGAGGCGGCCGCAAGGTAGGCGAGGCTGCGAATGCCGCCGATCCGGCCATCCAGGCAAGCAATGGACTGGACCATACTTTCGTCCTCGACGACCGGCATGCGGCCAGCCTGCGCGACGCCGCATCAGGGCGCGTACTGGAAGTGTTCACTTCCGAGCCGGGCATTGTCGTGTTTTCCGCAAACAGCTGGAACGGCAGCCTGCGCGATGCGGATGGACGGCCGCTCCTCAAGGGCGGCGGGCTGGCGCTGGAGACCCAGCACTTTCCCAACAGCCCGAATATTCCGGCCTTTCCGACGACGGTGGTACGTCCAGGCTCGCCCCTGCACACGACGACGATCTTCCGCTTCCGCGTCGATGCCGGGCGGGAGGGTCTTCAGGGGCCGTAGCGCTTTTGCAGTTCCTCGTAATGCCGCTTGAGGGTCCAGAAGGCCTGCTTCTTCTTGCCGTCGTCCGAGATCAGGCCCTTGCGGTTCCAGAAGTCCTGGAAGTAGGGATGCTGGCGGCGCGGCGAGCGGAAATCGGCCAGCACCCAGGGCGTCATGCCGCGCAGGCCGGGGATCCCCGAGAGCATCCGGAACTGGTTCTGGTAGAGCCGGTCCTGGTATTCCTCGGACCAGCGCGTGTCGGCGTCGGCGTGGTAGCCGCCCAGGGCGTCGGCGCCGAACTCGGTAATCACCACCGGCTTGTCGAGCTTGATGTCGAAGCGGAAGTCCAGCATCTCCGCATTGCTGGCCCAGTACCAGCCGGCGTACTCGTTGAAGCTGGCCAGGTCGAGCAGTTCGGCGAGCGGATCCTCGATCGTGATGTCGCGGCCCTTGCGATGGATCTCCAGCGCCGCCGCCACCAGGCGGGTGTCGTCGAGTGCGCGCGCGGTGCGCACCAGGCTGCCCATGAAGGCATTGCGCGCCTCGCCGATGGGGGTCTCGTTCCCGACCGACCACACCACCACGCTGGCGCGGTTGCGGTCGCGATTGATCATGTCGGCGAGCTGCGTTCCCGCGTTGGCAAGCGTGGCCGGATTGGTCCACGAGATCGTCCAGTACACCGGCACTTCGGCCCACACCATCAGGCCCATCTCGTCGGCCAGGCGCGTCATCTCCTCGCTGTGCGGATAGTGGGCCAGGCGCACGAAATTACAGTTCAGTTCCTTCGCCCATTGCAGCAGCATGCGCATATCGCCCTGTCCGCGCAGGCGGCCCGGGATCAGGGGATTCTCTTCGTGCAGCGAGATCCCGCGCAGGAAGACCGGCTTGCCGTTCAGGAGGATGTCCTTGCCGCGCGTCTCGATGGTACGGAAACCGATGCGGTCGACCACCTTGTCGCCGCCGCCGGAAAGCTCCACCGCATAGAGTTTCGGCTGCTGCGGCGACCAGTAGGCGAGCTGCTTGACGGGGACGTCGATCGACGCGCGTCCCGCGGCGTCGGGCTGCACGGAGAATTTCACGCCCGCTTCAGGGATCGTAACCGTCACCCGCTGTGCGGGCGAAGCGCCGGCCATCTGCACGAAGCCCTGCAAACGGCGCGCGTCGCCTTTCGCCAGCTGCAGCTTGTAGTCGGCAATGTATGTCTCCGGCAGCTCGGCCAGCAGCACGTCGCGGGTGATGCCGCCGTAGTTCCACCAGTCGGTGTTCACGGTGGGGATCTCGTCCTGGTGGCGCGTGTTGTCGGCCTTGACCACGACCACGTTGCGGCCCTGCTTCAGGTAGCCGGTGGCGTCGAACTGGAAGGGCGTGAAACCGCCCTTGTGCATGCCGAGTTTTTTCCCGTTCAGGTAGACGTGGGCCTCGTAGTTGACGGCGCCGAAGTACAGCACGTAGCGCCGGCCCGGACGAGGCTCGGCCTCGAAGACCTGGCGCAGCCACACGGTGCCCTCGTACAGCTGCAGCTTCTCGGCCTGCGAGTTCCAGTCGCCCGGCACCTTCATGGTGGGCGCGCGGTCGAAGTCGTATTCGACCCAATCGCCCTTGTCCTTCGGCTTCCTGTCGTCGTAGAAGCCGCCCTTCCCGCTTTTCGAGGCGTCGAAGGCCTGGCGGCGGTAGTCGTAGAAGCCGTTCTCGTAGGGGTCGACGATATAGCTCCAGCGACCGTTCAGGCTCAGGTGACTGCGCCCGTAGATGTTCTGCAGCGGCGCCATCGCCGCGTCCTGGCGCGGCGCGGCGGCGGGCCGGCCGGCCAGCTGCACGTCGCCCGGTCGCGCCCCCTGGCCGGTGGCCGTCAGGCAGGACAGCAGGGTGAAGCCCAGCAGCAGCCGGGCGAAAGCGTGTCGCATCATGGTCTCCTCCAGTTTGGCAACGTTTCCAAATTCGGCAGGACGATGGTATCGACAACGGCGCAGCCCGCCAAGCGAAACCTGATCAGCGCAGCAGCGCTTCCTCCAGGCGCGCGACGCCGGCGCGGATCTGCTGCGGCGTGAAGGCCGAAAAGCCCAGCAGCAGGCCGGGCGGCACGGCGCAGTCAGGGCCGGCCTGCGGATGCGCGAAGTAGGACAGCGGCCGCAGGTCGACGCCGGCATCGAGTGCGCGCGCCACCGCCTGTGCTTCACTGAGCGGCCCCGTGAGGTGCACGCAGGCGTCCAGGCCCGTGTCGGTCGGGCCGGCGTGGAGCATGCCGCCGAGGCGCTGCGCCAGGGCCTCGAGCATCGTGGCACGGCGCTCGGCATAGGCGTCGCGGGTACGCCGGATGTGGCGCGCGAAGTGGCCCTGGCGGATGAAGTCGGCCAGCACGGCCTGCGGCACGATCGGGCTGTGGCGATCGACCACGGCCTTGGCCTGGCGCAGGGGCTCGACCAGGCTCGGCGGCGCCACCACGTAGCCGAGGCGCAGGCCCGGGAACAGCACCTTCGACAGGGTGCCGACGTAGATCACGCAGCCGGCGCGGTCCAGGCTTTGCAGCGAAGCCAGCGGCGGGCCGGTGTAGCGGTACTCGCTGTCGTAGTCGTCCTCGACGATCCAGGCGCGCCTGCTTTCCGCCCAGCGCAGCAGGTCGAGGCGGCGCGCCAGGCTCATGGTCACGCCCAGCGGCAGCTGGTGCGAGGGCGTGGCGAAGACCATGGCGGCGTCGGAATAGCGGCGGGCCGCATGCGCGACGTCCATGCCCTCGGCATCGACCGGCACGGGACAGATGCGCGCCCCCGCCACCTCGAAGGGCGCGGCGGCGCCCTGGTAGCCGGGCGACTCGAGCCAGACGCCCTCGCCAGGGGCCAGCAGCAGCTGGGCCAGCAGGTAGAGGGCCTGCTGCGAACCGGTCGTGATGACGATCTGCTCGGGCGTGCAGCGCACCCCGCGCGAGGCGTTCAGGTAGGCCGACAGGAGCTCGCGCAGCGGCGCATGGCCGGCCGCGGAGTCGTAGCCGAGCGGCAGTTCGCGGCGGCGCCAGTGGTGCGCTTCCAGCTTGCGCCAGGTTTCGAAAGGAAACAGGTCCAGGCCCGGCATGCTGGTGCGGAACGTGCGCAGCGGCCCCGCATGATGGCGCACCCGCGCCATGCTCGACGCCATCGCCTGGCCACGCGCCGGCAGGGGCCGGGGCGCGGCCGGCGCCGCAGCGGACGGCAGGGCTGCGGAGCGTGCCGCCGGCAGGGCGGTGTCGACGAAGGTCCCCTGCCCCACCCCGCCGCGCAGGTAGCCTTCGGCCGTCAGCTGCTCGTAGGCGGCCAGCACGGTCTGGCGCGCGACGCCGAGCTGCAGCGCCAGGTCACGCGTGGCGGGCAGGCGCGCGCCGGGCGCCAGGCCACCCTGCAGGATGGCGTCCTTGAGCCGCGCGTAGATCTGGCGAAAGAGCGGCGCGCCTTTCGTTCGGTCCAGCGGGGTGGCGGCGAGGAGGTCGTGGATATGCATGTGTCGGCACAAAAATTGGTACGCCCATCTTCGCCCGGATTGGACCTTTCAGCAAGCCAATCGCCTGTCTATGATGGTGCTTCTTTGATCACGGAGGAGCAATGAAACAGTTCGAAGCCCGGGTGGCGTGGCAGCGCGGCGGCCAGCCCTTCCTCGGCGGACGCTACAGCCGCGCCCACGCCTGGCGCTTCGACGGCGGCCTGGAAGTGCCTGCGTCCTCCTCTCCGCTGTCGGTGCCGCTTCCCATGTCCGACGCAAGCGCCCTCGATCCGGAAGAAGCCCTGGTGGCGGCCGCGTCAAGCTGCCACATGCTGTTCTTCCTGTCGCTGGCGGCCGGCCGCGGCTTCACCATCGACAGCTACGTCGACGAGGCGCTCGGTTTCCTGGACAAGGATGGCGAGGGCCGCATCGCCATGACCCGCATCGAACTGCGCCCGGCCATCGTGTTCGCGGGAGAACGGCCAGCGCAGGACGAGCTGGACGCCCTGCACCATGAGGCCCATGCGCGCTGCTACATCGCAAATTCGCTCAGGACGGAAGTCATCGTGGTGGAGACGCGTTGATGTACCTGCCCGCACGCCACCGCCAGCACGACCCGCAGGCCATGCATGCGCTCATCGATCGCCACGCGCTGGGCATGCTCGTGACGATCGAAGACGGCCTGCCGCTCGCCGACCACATTCCTTTCGAGTTCGCCGATGGTGGCGAGCGCGGACTGCTGCGCGCCCACGTGGCGCGCGCCAATCCGCTGTGGCGCCGCGCCGGGCAACAGGTGCTGGTGGTGTTCCGCGGCCCGGCCGCCTATGTGCCCCCAGGCCAGGAAGAAAAGGCGGCGAGCGGCGGACGCGTGGTGCCGACCTGGGACTACCACGTGGTGCATGCGCGCGGGGTGCTGCGCGCCATCGAGGACCCGGCCTGGCTGCTGGACTTCCTGCGCGGGCAAACGCACCACCACGAAGCGGACCAGGCGCAGCCATGGTCCGTGGACGATGCGCCGCCTGCCTACATCGGCGGCATGCTCAAGGCGATCGTCGGCATCGAGATCGCCATCGAGCGCATCGACGGAAAGTGGAAGGGCGCTCCCTCCGTTTGAGGCGAGCGCCCTGCGAGGCAGTACGGGCCTGCCTTATTTCTTCATCGGCGTCGGTTCCTTGCCGGTGGCGGTGCTGGTGTCGTTGCCCGGCGTGCCCGCCGTGCCGGTAGCGCTGCGCGCGGTCTTGGCGATCATCTCGTCCGCCATCAGCAAGTGCTGCTCGACGATCGGCCGCATCTTGGTGACCAGGGCCGTGACTTCCGGATCCTTCAGCTCGCCCATCCTGCTCTTGAGCTTTTCATGGGTGGCGCGGTGGTCACGCCGGCCCGACTGCTTGATGTAGGTGCGATCGAAAATGTCGCCGCTGAGCGCCTCGAGCATCTTGCTCTTGGCCTTGTGCGTGACGTTCGGTTCGGCCGGCAACTCGACGCCCTTGGCCTGGGCCAGGGCGCGCACCTCGGCATGCGCCTTGGTGTGCTCGTCGATCATGCGCTGGGCGTAGGCGCGCACCTGGGCGTTCTGGCTTTTTTCCAGCGCCAGGCGCGCGGCCGCGATCTCGGCCAGGTTGGATTCCGCCAGCACTTCGAGCGCCTTGCGGTCGTCGCGGGACAGCTTGCCCGCGCCTGCCTTGGCGTCGGCGGCGGCAGCGCCCTGGGTGGTGGACGGCGTCGCCGCCTGGCCCTTGTCGGCTTGCGCCGGTGCGGCGGCGACGAGCAGCGCCGTCAGGATGGCCGGCAGCGCTGCGCGCATGGATCGGTGGCGATGGTGTTCCTGCATGGGTTTCTCCTGGTGTGTTGTGCTGAAAACGCCTGTGCGCCGGCGGGACGCACATCCCGCCGGCGCACAGCGTCCTGCTGCTTCAATGTGCAACGGCGTGGCTTATTTGCCCGCTAATTTGCCCGCTTATTTACCCGATGTGGTGCCCGACTTCGCCGACGACATCTGCTGCGCGGCCTTCAGGTGCTGCTCGACGACCGGAAGGGTCTTCTCGGCCGCGGCCTTCACGTCGGCGTCCCTGGCGCTCTTGCTGATCTTCTTCAGCTTGGCGTGGGTATCCTTGTGGTCCTTCAGGCCCGCCATCTTCATGTATTCCTTGTCGAAGGCGTCGCCCGTGAGTTTTTCCATTTTGGCGGCCATGGCCTTGTGCTTGGCGTCCAGCTCGGTCGGCAGGGTCACGCCCTTCGATTGCGCCAGCGGCTGCAGGTCGGCCAGGGCCTTGCCGTGGTCGTCGACCATCTGCTGGGCGAAGGCCTTCACCTCGGCGTTCTGGCTCTTGCTCAGGGCCAGCTTGCCGGTCTCGACTTCGGCCATATTCGCGATGGCCATGTCGGTGATCGCCTTCTTGTCGGCGGCGCTCACCTTGGCGCCGGAGCCGGTCTGGCCGGCGGCGCCCGATGCGCCCGAGGTCTGGGCGCTGCGGTCTTCCATGCCCTGGCTGCTGGTGTTGTTGACGGAGCCGTCGGCGGCGGTCTTGCCGGTCAGGTTGGGGTTGCCGGTGGCGCTCTGCCGGGTCATGGACTGGGCGCTCTGGCCGCTGGTCTGGGCCTGCACGCCGAAGGCGCTGAACATGGCGGCGAAGGCACTTACGGCGAGCAGTTTCTTGACCTGGTTCTTGTGCATGGTTTTTCTCCTGATACGAGTGGTATGGGGCTGTCCCGCGCTGGCTGGCGCCGCGCGGTGTCTTCTGTCCAGTCTGACATCGCGTCGTGTCGAGCGTTGCCGAGTGTAGCGCCGCGATTTCCTGAACAGCGCACGTTAGCCGTATAGCAATTTCTTGAGTATCGGGACGAAAAAAAGGCCAGTCCGCGGACTGGCCCTGGCGTGTTTGCCGACGCTCAGCGGAAGCGCAGCGTGGCGCTGAGGTCACCCGGCGGACGGGCGCCGCGCGCCGCGAAGGCGGCATTGCGCGCGGCCAGGCCTTCGAGCAGCGGCAGGCCGTGCAGGCGCGTGATGAAGCGCAGGATCGAGGTGGTGTCGTAGAAGTTGTGGTCGACGGCGCCGCGCTTGGCGTGTGGCGACACCACGATGGCGGGAATGCGCGAGCCCGGTCCCCAGCGGTCGCCCTGGGGCGGCGCCACGTGGTCCCACCAGCCGCCGTTCTCGTCGAAGGTGATCACCACGACCATGTCCTTCCACTGCGGCGACTTCTTCAGGTGCTCGATCACATTGGCCACGTGGGCGTCGCCCGACTCGATGTCCGAGTAGCCCGCATGCAGGTTCAGGTTGCCCTGCGGCTTGTAGAAGCTGACCGCGGGCAGCTTGCCCGCCACCACGTCGGCGATGAAACGGTTCGAGATCGGGCTGTCGCCCAGGCCGCCGTCACGCAGGTGTTCTTCGCGCGCCTTCGTGCCGGGAGCGAACTGCTTGAAGTAATTGAAGGGCTGGTGGTGGTACTGGAAGTTCGGACGCTGGCCCTGGCCGCGTCCGTCCAGCGCGGCCTGCCATCCGCCACCGTACCAGGCCCAGCTCACGTTTTTCTCCGACAGCAGGTCGCCGATGGTCTTGTAGCTCTGGGGCGGCAGGGTCGACGGGTCCTGGGGGTCGGCCAGCATCGGGTCGCCGCCCGGCGCCGGCTTCACCCAGGTCGGCTGGTAAGGGGGCGCCATGGTGTTCACCGCGTAGCCGTCCGGCGTCATCGCACCGTTGCGCACATACTTCGGCTTGCCCTCCAGGGCCGACTTCGGCGAATCCGGCGCCAGCGCCAGGCGGGTGCCGGTGGGGCCGTCGGCCAGCACCGCGATCTTCGACCTCGCCGGCGTGGACGCGGCGTCGAAGAATTCGGGCGTGCGGCCGCTGATCAGGAACTGGTGGTTCAGGTAGGAGCCGCCGAAGGCCGCCATGAAGAAGTTGTCGCACAGCGTGAACTCGCGTGCGATCTGCCACAGGCCCAGGTTCTTGCCGGTCTCGCCGTAATGCCCCATCACCAGGGCGCCGGAATCGCCCCAGGCCACGAAGCCGTCGTTGCGGCCGCCGTTGATCTGCATCTGGTTGTGATAGAACTGGTGCGTCAGGTCGCGCGTGACCAGGCCTTCCGGCAGCGGCTTGCCTTCCGCATCCTTCAGCTTCCACGGCGCGTTGGGCAGGCCCTGGATGTCCTCTTCCTTGACGATGTAATCCTTGCCGCCCAGGTTCTGGCGGCCGGGCACCATGCCGCCCCAGATCTTCGGCAGCATTGGCAGCACCGAGCCGTCGCGGTCCTTCTGCTGGAAGGCTTCCGGCGGAAGATTCGACAAGGGCGAGGCCAGGCCGGGGAAATCGGCGAACAGGTTGTTGAAGCTGCGGTTCTCGAGATAGATCACGACCACGTTCTTGACGTGGGCGCGCAGCTTGTCGTCCAGCGAAGCGGCCTTGGGCGCTGCGGCCGGCTTGGCCGGCGCGGCCTCGGACAGGCCGGGCACGGCCAGCGACAGTCCGGCGGCGGCGGCCTGCATGACGCGGCGGCGTGCAGGGTCGCTCGGAGGAAGATCGGTGGAGGCGGGTTGGAGATGGTCGGGCACGGCGGCTCCCTCGTGGCGGGAAAAACGTCCATTATCTCCGCTTTTGTTGCCAGTAGGAATATTGACGCCGCCTGCCATGCCGTGCGCTGCCCCAGCCTGCGGGGCGTATAGTGGGAATGCGGAGGTACCATGAAAACCGAATCATCGCCAGGCAATACCTGGCAAGGCTTGCCCTTGAGTCCGGCACAGAACCGGGAAATCCTCGATTACGTCCAGCGCCGCCGGCGCGCCGGCGTCGATCCGGATACGCCCGAGCTACGCGCGATGCTCGACGACATGCTGCATCCTCCCGAGCTTGCCCAGGACGAGGACGATGCCGGACGCTTTGCCGAGGACGCGCGCTTCGCCGCCACGCACCAGGAGCCGGACGAGGGCGCGCGCGACGAGGACGGCCATACGCATTGATCGAAGCGGCATGCCGATTCGGCGGCAGACGTCAAACGCCTGTCACAATCCACAGGCACAATGCAATGGCTCCTTGGGAAGGGACGCTGGCGGCGCAAGCCGCCCTACCGGCGCCGGCGGTCGGGAAATATACCGGCACCAATTCACGCGCCGCGCCTTGCGCGCGGTGCTCCCCGCTTACAGCAGCGGGATCAGGATGTCGTAGGCATTGTCCGGCCGCGCGCCGTCATCCTGGGTGGGCGTGTAGCGGCGGTCGTAGCGCTCCAGGCGCCAGCCCTCCTCGTCCTGCGCCATGCCCAGCTGCTCGATGGCGGCGAAGCCGGTGAGATAGGTGGCCTGGACGCGCGCCATCGGCCCGCGGTGGGTCAACAGCGCGTAGCGGCGCTCCGGGATGCGAATCCCGATCATGCCCGGCGGCAGATTGTTCAGGTCGGCGACCTCGGCGGCGATGCACTCGATGTGCACGCCATCCTTTTCTTGCAGGCTGATGCCGTAGCGCAGCCCATTGGTTTCGCCCAGCTCGCTTTCGCGCTCCAGGAAGGCGCTCCAGACGCCCGGCATGTCCGTTTCCAGGACCGAAAACGGCCCCGCGAGCGGCAGTCCGGCGAGCTTCATTTCAGGCAGGGTAACGGTTGAGATGTGCATGATAGTGGTGTGCAAAGAGACGGGAAAATTATAGCCTTATCGCCTAGACAATATTAGCATCCGTGCAATCGTGCGCAGCCATTTGTTTTCATCGCACAGGTATTTTTTGCGAAAAGCGTGCAACAGCCGTATTGACCCGCACCGGTTTCGGCCGCATGCCGAATGCATGTCCGCTGCCCGCCGCACCGCCTGTTCCCGTTTTCTTGCAGTCTGTCGCAAACGCCACCCAGCGGCGTGCTGTCTCCCTACAATGGATTCATACCACTTCACCGGAGACCACCATGCAACGCCTGATCCTCGCCGCCGTCCTGTCCCTCGCCTCGCTGACCGCCCATGCCGACGAGCAGCTGCGCAAGGTCACCCCGTTCAAGGGCATCGTGGTCCAGGGTCCCGTCAGCCTCGTCGTCGAAGCCGGCAAGTCCTACTCGCTGCGCGTCGAGGGCGATCCGACCTTCATCGGCCGCGTCACCAGCGAGGTGGTCGGCGGCGAACTGCGACTGGGCATGAAGGAGAGCAAGCGCACGAATATCGGCAACGGCGACCGCGTGGTCGTCACCCTGCCGGAACTGCAGACCTTCAGCGGCGAAGGCGCCGGCCAGATCATCCTGAACAATGTGCGCGGCGAGCGCTTCGACGCCGACTACCGCGGCGCCGGCCGCCTGGCGATCAGCGGCGAGGTGCGCACCCTGCGCCTGCACGCCGAAGGCGTCGGCGAAGTCGACACCAAGGACCTGCGCACCCGCAACGCCGACGTCAGCTTCGAAGGCATCGGCTCGGTCAAGGTCCACGCCAGCGACAAGCTGGACGCCAACGTCACCGGCATGGGCAACCTGAGCTACTACGGCAACCCGCGCGTGGTGAACAAATCGGTGTCGGGCATCGGCAGCGTGGTCGCCGTCAAGTAAGGTCCTTGTCCGGCGGGCGGTTGGCGATGTGGAGCAAGACCTCGGCATGGCAGGGACCGTCGAGCGGGCACCAGCAGGCCAGGTTCTTGCCACGCAGTTCGCGCTGCGCCTGCCGCGCGATTTCCCGGCCGGCCGGGTCGCTCTCGACCCAGCGCCGGTAGGCGGCCACCGCTTCCGCCACCGTCGGCATGGCCGTGTAGCGCGTGCCGACCGGCGTCCCCGGCGCGAGCTCGGGCGCCACCGAGAAGGGATTGCCCCAGCGCCCCGGACGCGCCACCGAGACGGTATCCGGCGGCAGCTTCCAGCCTTTTTTCCTGCTCAGTCGTACGCGCGTCGGCATCGTTCACGCTTCTAGAGTTTCGCGATCTGCGCGTCGATCCTGCGCAGCGCCCGTTCGTTGCGTTCGCTATAGCGGTTCGTCAGGTAGTCGGTGCGTCCGCGCATCAGGAGGGTGATCTTGAAGAGTTCTTCCATCACGTCGACCACGCGGTCGTAGTAGGCCGAGGGCCGCATCCGGCCTTCCTCGTCGAACTCCTTGTAGGCCATCGGCACCGAGGACTGGTTCGGAATCGTGAACATCCGCATCCAGCGTCCCAGCAGGCGCATGGTGTTGACCACGTTGAAGGATTGCGATCCGCCGCACACCTGCATCAGCGCCAGGGTGCGCCCCTGGCTCGGACGCAGGGCGCCCTGCTCCAGCGGGACCCAGTCGATCTGGTTCTTCATCACCCCCGTAATGGCGCCGTGGCGCTCGGGGCTGCACCAGACCTGCCCCTCGGACCACAGGAACAGTGCGCGCAGCGCGGCAACCTTCGGATGGGTGTCCGGCACGCTGCCCACCATCGGCAGTTCGGTCGGATCGAAGATTTTCACCTCCGCGCCGAAGTGCTCGAGGATGCGCGCCGCCTCATAGGTCAGGAAGCGGCTGAAGGAGCGCTCGCGCAGCGAACCATACAGGAGCAGGATGCGCGGCGGGTGGGTCATGTCGCCTACCTGCGCCAGCTTGTCCATGTCCGGCATGTCGAGCTGCTCGGCGTTGATGTTGGGGAGATCGGGAATCGTGTTCATATGTTGGTGACGTCCATGGTCATTCCTTTCAGGCCAGGCGCAAGGCCAGCGCGCAAAGCGTGAAGAACAGGATGGGCAGCGTCAGCAGGACGCCTACCCTGAAATAGTAGCTCCACGAAATCCGGATGTCCTTTGCCGACAGCACGTGCAGCCAGAGCAGCGTCGCCAGGCTGCCGATCGGCGTGATCTTCGGTCCGAGGTCGGCGCCGATCACGTTCGCATACACCATGGTTTCGCGCACCACGCCCTGGGCTGCGGTGGCGTCGATCGCCAGTGCTCCGATCAGCACGGTCGGCATATTATTCATGATGGACGACAGGATCGCGGTGATGAAGCCGGTGCCGAGCGCCGCGCCCCATACGCCATATGCTGCGCAGCGGTCCAGCAAGGCGGTCAGGTAATCCGTCAGCCCGGCATTGCGCAGGCCGTAGACCACCAGGTACATCCCCAGCGAGAAGACAACGACCTGCCAGGGTGCGCCGCGCAGGACCTCGCGAGTGGAAATGCGGTGGCCGCGCGCGGCCACCGCCAGCAGCAGCACGGCGCCGGCCGCGGCGACCGCGCTGATTGGAACTCCGATGTCGTCGAGCCAGAAAAACCCGGCCAGCAACATGGCCAGCGCCCACCAGCCGGTCACGAAGGTGGCGCGGTCGTGGATGGCTTCCTCCGGACGCTTCAGCTGCGCCAGGTCATAGTTCGCCGGGATGTCCTTGTGGAAGAACCAGACCAGGGCGGCAAGCGTGGCGGCAATCGACACCAGGTTGACCGGCACCATCACCGCCGCATAGCGCGCGAAACCGATGCCGAAGTAATCGGCCGACACGATGTTGACCAGATTCGACACCACCAGCGGCAGGCTGGCGGTATCGGCGATGAATCCGGCGGCCATGACGAAAGCGAGCGTGGCGCGCGCCGTGAAGCGCAGGGCGACCAGCATGGCGATCACGATCGGCGTCAGGATCAGCGCCGCGCCGTCGTTGGCGAACAGCGCCGCTACCGCCGCGCCCAGCAGGACCAGCAAAACGAACAGGCGCCGGCCATTTCCCCCGCCCCAGCGCGCGACGTGCAATGCCGCCCACTCGAAGAAGCCTGCCTTGTCCAGCAGCAGGCTGATGATGATGACGGCGACGAAGGCGCCGGTCGCGTTCCAGACGATGTTCCAGACTACCGGGATATCGCTAAGCTGGATGACCCCGGCCAGCAGCGCCACGAGCGCGCCGGCCGAGGCGCTCCAGCCGATGCCGAGCCCGCGAGGCTGCCAGATAACGAATGTAAGGGTTGCCAGGAAAATGAGTAAAGCGATCAGCACGGTAATCCTTTGCATGGTCGTGGCCACGGGCGCACGAAAAAAGCCGGGACCACGCCCGGCTGCCGGTGTGGTGCGGTTCAGGCGCCGATCTGCCCGATCCGGTCGAGCTCCGCCTTGAACGCCGGGCGGTCATCCTTCAGCTGCGCCAGCGGCAGCGCAAGGAAGGCTTCGATCCGCGCCCGCAGGATGGCATAGGCCTTCTCGAACGCGGCGTCGATTTCCTCGTCCGACCCGACCACATGGCTCGGGTCGTCCACGCCCCAATGCGTACGCAACACCGGACCCAGGTAGGCCGGGCAGGTTTCGCCGGCCGCGCTGGCGCAGACGGTGACGACGACGTCCGGCGTGAGCGGCAGCGCGTCCCAGGACTTGCTGTAGTACCCCTCGGTGGAGATGCCCTTGGCGCACAGGAGGCCCAGCGCCTTGTCGTTGAGCTTGCCGGTCGGCTGGCTGCCCGCGCTGATCGCATGCCAGCCAGCGGGCGCCAGGTGGTTGAACACCGCTTCGCTGATGAGCGAACGGCAGGAATTGCCGGTACAGAGGAACAGTACGTTCACGGGAGAGCTTTCTTAAAAAGGGGAAATTAAATGCCGGAGACGGCGGCCCCGCATGTGGTCTGCACGACGGGCGTACAGGGATTACCGCCGCAGCAGCTTTCGGTCAGAAATGCCAGCAGGGCGTTCATCGTGTCGAAGTTCGCCGAATAAATGACGAAACGACCGTCCTGGCGCGGAACGACCAATCCGGCATGCGACAGTTCCTTCAGATGGAAGGACAGCGAGGATGGAGGAATGGCGAGCGCCTCGGCGATCTTGCTGGCCGGGAGACCGGCCGGGCCGGCTTGTACGAGCAGGCGGAAGGCCGCGAGGCGCGATTCCTGCGCCAGGGCAGCCAGTGCCGAGATTGCGGGTTTGGTATCCATGATGGGCGTCATTATATCGATATTTCCAGTATTGTGGAATTAACTAAATGGATTTATAGAGTGTTGCAGCAGTCCCGGCGCCGTCGTCCACCGGTCTGGCGCCGATCGCCCGCACCGCCTCGCGGCGTACCGCATCGTCATCGAGCCAGGCGAGCGGCAGCATGACGAGCTGCTCGACACGCCGGCGGATCTGCCGGAAAACCCGCTCGAAGGCCTGGCGCCTGATCCAGTCCTCGCCTGCCGCGCGTGCAGGATCGGCATGGCCCCAGTGCGCGGTGATTGGATGCCCCGGCCAGTGCGGGCACGGCTCGCCCGCTGCGCTGTCGCACACGGTGATGATGAAATCCATGTGCGCTGCCCCGCGCGCAGCGAAGTCGAGCCAACTCTTGCTGTGCAGGGCAGCAAGCGGATAAGCGGGCGCGAAACACAGGACCTGCTCGGCAGCCAGCGGGTTGACCGTGCCAACCGGACGGCTTCCGGCGGAATATGCCTCGAAGCGCCCCTTGCCGAGCACGTTCAACAGGGCCTCGGCCATGATGCTGCGCGACGAGTTGCCGGTGCATAGGAACAGCACCTTGTAGACCCTGGCGTTCATTGCCCGTCCGCGGTCGTCGAGGCGCTGGCGCCGCCGTGTACCTGGGCGACGCCGAGCAGTTCCTTCTGGATCGCAAGGCGCGACAGTTTCTCGAAGGGCAGCATCGTGAAGGCTTCCAGGCGATTCCTGATTTCGCGGCACACCCGCGCGAACAACTGCCGGCGGGCCTCCTCGGCGCCGACGAAGGCCGCCGGATCTTCGAAGCTCCAATGGGCCGTGATCGGATGCCCCGGCCAGCGCGGGCAGGCTTCCCCGGCTGCACGGTCGCATACCGTGATGATGAAATCCATGTGCGGCGCATCCGCATTGGCGAACTCGTCCCAGCTCTTGCTGCGCAGGCTGTCGGTGGGAAAGCCGAGCCGGCCGATCTGCTCCAATGCCAGCGGGTGGACCGACCCGGTCGGGTGGCTGCCGGCACTGTAGGCGCGGAACTTGCCGCCGCCGCAAGCATTGAGGAGGGCCTCCGCGAGGATGCTTCTCGACGAATTGCCCGTGCAAAGAAACAGGACATTGAACACTTCTTGATGCGCCACGACGGCCTCCTTTGACTGTACGACCATTCGAAATATATCGAATCTTCTTGACCGTTTGATGACAAGGATTTATTCTTAATTCGTCGAATAACGAATAAGCAGGACACAGGACGAGTTTGCAAGAGGTCTGCATCCCTCCTTATTCGTATTTCGTCGAAATACAAATCCCATGAATCGTTAGTTGAAGGCAGACAAGGAGAGAAAATGATGACCACCCACGCTGACCTTCCGGTCGCGGTGCTTGGCGCCGGCCCCGTCGGCCTCGCTGCGGCCGCCCATCTGGTACAACGCGGACTGGCGCCGCTGGTCCTGGAAGCGGGCCCCGCGATCGGGGCGAACCTGGCCCAATATGCCCACGTCCGTCTCTTCTCCCCCTGGCAATACAACGTCGACGACCGCGCGCGCGCCATGCTCGAGAGCCAGGGCTGGATCATGCCGGCGGCCGACGCGCTGCCCACTGCGGGCGAGCTCATCAATCAATACCTGGCGCCGCTGGCCGCCCATCCCGCCCTCGCCGCCTCTCTCCGCCTGCGCCACCGGGTCAGCGCCGTCACGCGCGCCGGAAGCGACAAGGTGACGACGCGCGGGCGCGCCGAGACGCCCTTCCTCATCCGGGCCGAGACCCCGGACGGCCCGCGCGATTTCCTCGCCTCCGCCGTGATCGACGCCACGGGCACCTGGTCGCAGCCGAATCCGCTCGGCGCGAACGGCATCCCGGCAGCCGGCGAAACGGCCCTGGCGGCGCGCATCGCCTACGGCATGCCGGACGTGCTGGGCAGCCAGCGTGCGCGCTATGCGGACAAGCGCGTGCTGGTCGTCGGCGCCGGCCACTCCGCCGCCGGCACCCTGCTGGCGCTGGCGCAGCTCGCCGAGGAACATCCCGCCACCCGGCTGGTATGGGCCACGCGCAGCGACCGCCTGGCGCGCGTATTCGGCGGCGGCGACGCCGACGGCCTGCCGGCGCGCGGCGCGCTGGGCCGGCGCCTGCAGGCGCTGCGCGACAGCGGTCGGCTCGAGATGCGCCAGTCCTTCCCCATCCATGCGCTGGAAGAAGACGGTGGCCGCATCGCGGTGCGCGATACGGCCGGGCGCCGCATCGACGGCATCGACGAAATCGTCTGCGCCACCGGCGCGCGGCCGGACCTGTCGGTGGCGCGCGAGCTGCGCCTGCGACACGACCACTGGCTGGAGAGCACCGATGCGCTCGCGCCCCTCATCGACCCGAACGAGCACAGCTGCGGCACCGTGCGCCCGCACGGCCACCGCGAGCTTGCGCACCCCGAGCCGGGCTACTATGCGGTCGGCGCAAAAAGCTATGGCCGCGCGCCCAACTTCCTGCTGGCCACCGGCTACGAACAGGTGCGTTCGGTGGTCGCGGCGCTGGCCGGCGACCTCGCTGCCGCCGACGAGGTCCGGCTGGACCTGCCCGAGACCGGCGTCTGCAACACCCGCGTGGCGCTCCAGCAGCCGGCGCGGCCCTGCTGTACAGTGAAGGCTGCGGACGCGGCCTGTTGCTGAGCGGCCGCGCCATCATCGGGAGCACACTTTGTCGCCAGCACGCAAGACCATCGGCATCCTCGCCTTCACGCAGATCGCATCGTGGGGGTCGCTCTACTACGCCTTCGCGGTCCTGGCGCCATCGATCCGGGGAGAGCTCGGCATCAGCGCCGAAACCGCCTTCGCCGCGTTCTCGTGGAGCCTGCTGGTGGCGGGCGTCGCCGCCACGCCGGTCGGCGCCCTCGTCGACCGGCACGGAGGGCGCTACGTGATGGCGGCCGGCTCGCTCGCCAGCGCCCTTGGCCTGGCGCTGCTGTCGCGCGCCGGCGGGGTCGCCTCCTATTTCATTGCCTGGAGCGTCATCGGCCTGGCGATGTCGCTCACCCTGTACGAAGCCGCCTTCGCGACCATCAATCGCAAGGTCGACGCCGGCGCGCCGCGCGCGATCTCGACGCTCACGCTGTTCGCCGGTTTCGCCAGCACCATCTTCTGGCCACTGACGCTCGCGATCGCATCGCGCCTGGGCTGGCGCGATACCTACCTGGCCTACGCGGCGCTGCAACTGGCCGCCTGCCTGCCCCTGCACCTCTGGCTGGGACGCGACGCCCCGCGCGCACCGGCCTGCGCGGACGCGCCGCGCGACAGCCACACGCTGGCCGAGGCGATCCGCCACCCGGCCTTCTGGAAGCTGGCGCTGGCCTTTTCGGCGAACATCTTCATCTTCTCGGCCCTGGCGGTGCACCTGATTCCGCTGCTGCAATCGCTCGGCCACAGCGCCGCCACCGCCGTGCTGCTCGCCGCCCTGGTCGGGCCGATGCAGGTGGCGGGCCGCATCGGCGAGCGCACGCTGGCGCGCGGCCAGGCGCCGCAGGCGGTCGGGCGTTTCGTCTTCTCGACCTTGCCCTTCGGACTGCTCGCACTCGCGCTGTTCGGCGCACGGGCCTGGGCGGTGGCCCTGTTCTGCATGCTGTACGGGATGAGCAATGGCGTGCTGACGATCATCCGCGGCACCCTGCCGCGCGTGCTGTTCGGCGCACGACACTATGGCGCGATCACCGGCGCCATGGCGGCGCCTTCGCTGCTGTCGAAGGCCGCGGGACCGCTAATTGCGGCGGCGATCCTGTCGGGCGCGTCGGGGACGGTGGTGCTGCCGCTGGTACTGTTCGCCTGCGCCCTGGGCTCGCTGCTGCTCTACCTCTCGGCGATCAAGCCGGCGCCCGCGCGCGGCGTGGCCGGAATGGCCGGCACTTGACGGCGCGGCCGACGCTTCCTATCCTCGTCGCTCACCACCAGAACGAAAGCATCCATGACCAGTTCCTGCTGCGGACCGTCGGCGACGCCGCCAGCCGACATCGACATCGACGACCTTGCCGCCCTGTGCAAGGCGATCGGCCACCCCGCCAGGCTGCAATTGCTGCGGCACCTGATCCGCCACGGCGACTGCTATTTCGGCAGCCTCGCCGACGTGCTGCCGCTCGCGCCCTCGACCATATCGAAACACGTTTCGATCCTGAAGGATGCCGGCCTGATCGAGGGCTCCTCGGACGTGCAGCGCGTCTGCTACTGCGTGCGGCCAGCCCGGCTTGCCCAGCTCAAGGCGATGGTCGGCGCTTTGTAGTGCGGACGCGCATCAGTCCTCCAGCCGCAATTCCCAATACGCGACGTCGACCCAGCGCCCGAACTTGCGCCCCACTTCGCTGAAGTGTGCCACCTTGCGAAAACCCAGCTTCTCGTGCAGCGCCACGCTAGCCGCGTTCGGTTGGGCGATGCCGCCGATCACCATGTGCACGCCTTGCCGTCGCAGCGCGTCGAGCAGCGCGCGGTAGAGCAGCGTGCCGGTCCCGCGTCCGGCGGCTTCTTCGGCGAGGTAGATCGTGCTTTCGACCGAGGTGCGGTAGGCCGGGCGGGCGCGCCACTTGCTGGCATAGGCGTAACCGAGCAGGCGTCCCCCGCACTCGGCCACCAGCCAGGGCAGGCCCAGTTCCTGGACGTCCCCGATGCGCCGGGCCATGTCGCCGCCACAGACGGGTTCTTCCTCGAAGCTGATGGCGGTCGTGGCGACATAGGGATTGTAGATGGCGCAGATGGCGTCTGCGTCCTGGGGCGTGGCGGGACGGATCGAGATGGCGGGCATGGCGGGAATTATAAGGAAACAGGCGGAACAGCGACCGGCGGGTCGAGCGTGACCGTGCAACCGGCCCTGAGGGTGTTGTGCACCTCCGCCACCGCATCCGTTTCGGCCAGCAGCCTGGCGATCTGCGCCGGCGCGGCGCCGGAGCGGACCGAGGCGCGATAACGGACATTGGTCGCGCACAGCCCCACGCCGGGAAAGTCCGCGCTGGCTTCGACCTGCACGCCATCCAGCGCAATGCCGAGCCGGCGCGCTTCGCGGTACAAATCATTGCAATAGCAGGTCGCCAGCGCCAGCATCAGGAACTCGCCGCCGTTCACGCCTGACCCCGGCGCCCCCGCCTTCGCAGGAATGTCCAGGCGCTGGCGCGATCCATCCGTCTCCACGGCGACCAGGTGCGCGGTGGAAGAATTATCGATCGAAGCGCTGATACGCATTGCATTCTCCATTGCCCTGCAGGGGCAATGGAGATCGTACCGGAACTCGCGCCGCAGGTGTGCGCTTGTGCCCTGCTCAGCGCACGATCGTGTCCAGCCGCTCCACCTTGATCTTGCGCTGCAGCTGCAGGATCCCGTAGACCAGCGCTTCCGCGGTCGGCGGGCAGCCCGGGATGCAGACGTCGACCGGCACGATGCGGTCGCGGCCCCGCACCACCGAGTACGAGTAATGGTAGTAGCCGCCGCCGTTGGCGCAGAAGCCCATCGAGATGACGTCGCGCGGCTCGGGCGTCTGGTCGTCAACCTTGCGCAGCGCGGTGGCCATCTTGTTGGTCAGCGTGCCCGCGATGATCATCAGGTCGGCCTGGCGCGGACTGGCGCGCGGCACCATCCCGAAGCGGTCCATGTCGTAGCGCGCGGACGCCGCGTGCATCATCTCCACGGCGCAGCAGGCCAGGCCAAAGGACAGGTACCAGATGCTGTTGCCGCGCGCATGCGACAGCAGTTGGTCGACACGCGTGAGCAGGTAATGCTGGCCTTCCAGTACAAATTCATCCATCGTCGGCTCCTTCTGAAAACAGGAGCGACGATACGGACTCGCGCCCGCCCTGTCTTGTACCGACACGACATCGGCGCTAGCGCAGGAAGGAATCGAGCTCGTCGCGCCCGAAGGCCCAGAAACGGTAGCCGGAGGCTTCGTCGTCGCGGCTGGCCAGGAAGCGAGAGGGCGTGTCGCCGACGGACTGCCGGAAGTCGCGGCTGAAATGGGCCTGGTCGACATAGCCCGCTTCCAGCGCGGCCCCTGCCAGGCCGGGCCTGCCCTGTCCCTGCATCAGGATCGACAGGGCGCGGGCGAACCGGGCCAGCCGGCGGTAGTCGCGCAGGGCGACGCCGTGGTGCGCCAGGAAGCGGCGCTCGAACTGGCGCACGCCGAGGCCAAGCCCGTCGGCCAGCGCGCCGACCGGCATGAACAGGCGCTCGAAGGACAGTGGCGGCAATGCGAGCCGGCCCGGCCTATGCTAGCGCCGCGCCGATTCCATCCGCGGCAGCAGCACCGCGAGGATGCCCAGCAGCGGCAGGAAGGAGGCGAGCCGGTACACGTACTCGATGCCGGTGCTGTCGGCGATCGCGCCCATGACGGCGGCGCCGATGCCGCTGATGCCGAACATCAGGCCGAAGAACAGGCCCGCGATCATGCCGACCTTGCCAGGCACCAGCTCCTGCGCGAACACCACGATGGCGGAGAAGGCGGAGGACATCACCAGGCCGATGACCACCGACAGCACGGCGGTCCAGAACAGGTCCACGTAGGGCAGCGCCAGCGTGAACGGCGCCGCGCCGAGGATCGAGAACCAGATCACGCGCTTGCGACCGATACGGTCGCCGATCGGCCCGCCGGCAAAGGTGCCCGCCGCCACCGCGGCCAGGAAGAGGAAGAGATAGCCCTGGGCCGACTCCACCGGCACCTGGAACTTTTCGATCAGGTAGAAGGTGTAGTAGCTCGACAGGCTGGCCATGTAGATGTACTTCGAGAACACCAGCAGGGCCAGCACGGTGAGCGCCCACAGCACGCGTCCGCGCGACAGGCCCGGGCCAGCATGGACGGCGATCCTGCCGGTGGCCTTCTTCAGGTGGCCCGCGTACCAGCGGCTCACCTGGAACAGCACCGCCACCGCCAGCAGCACCAGCACCATCAGCCAGGCGATCCTCCCCTGCCCGCTGCCGACGATGATGGCCGCGGCCAGCAGCGGCCCGAAGGCCGAACCGAGGTTGCCGCCCACCTGGAACAGCGATTGCGCGAAGCCGAAGCGCCCGCCCGAGGCCAGGCGCGCCACGCGCGATGCTTCCGGGTGGAAGGTCGAGGACCCGACGCCGATCATGCCGGCCGCCAGCAGCAGCATGGCGAAGCTGCCCGCGGTCGCCAGCAGCGCGACACCCAGCAGGGTGATGCACATCCCGGCCGGCAGCAGGAAGGGAATCGGACGCTTGTCGGTGTATAGGCCGATCCAGGGCTGCAGCAGCGAGGCGGTGCACTGGAAGGTCAGCGTGATCAGCCCGATCTGGGTGAAGCTGAGCGCGAACTGGTCTTTCAGCAGCGGGTAGATCGCGGGCAGGACGGCCTGCACGCAGTCGTTGAGCAGGTGGACGAAGGCGACGGAGAAGAGGATCTGCATCACCGTGGCCGGCGGGGAAGCGCCGGCGGCGGCTTGGGGAGGCAATGTGGACATGGGACGGCCTGGGTGGAAAGCCGTCCCAGTGTACTACGCGGCGCCGACCCGCGCAGGCGCACAGTCTGCGGAGGAAGCCAGCGTCTTGACGAGCGCGTAGCGCGCGCCGCCCGGCGGGAAGCCCTCCAGCCTGGAACTGACGGTGTAGCCAAGCTTCTCGTAGAAGGCCAGCGCCTGGAAGCTCAGGGTCTCCAGGAAAACCTGGTTGCAGCCCCGGCGCAGCGCCTCCTCCTCCGCGGCGCGCAGGATGTCGCGGCCGATGCCCTGGCCGCGCAAGGCCTCGCCGATCCACAGCGCGTGCACCTGCAGCCAGCCGACATAGGTGTCGCCCACCAGGCCGCCCGCGACCCGACCCGCCCCGTCGCGCACCGTGACCACCAGCTCACGGGGTGTCGCGCCGCCGGTGTGGGCGGCGTTGAAGTCGATCAGGCCCTGGACGATCATGTTGGCGTCGCGGTAGTCGGCATGGGCTTCGACGGCCAGTACGTGGCCGCCTTCACGGAAGGTGGCTTCGCCGGATTCAGGATCGTTCGCTGTCATGTTTCATCCTTTTGAAAACGGGCGTCATTATGACCGGCAGCAGCTCGGATGGGCGTACGCGGGAACTCGCTTCCGCGCGGTCTGGGAGGCAAATATCCTTTGCCTCCCAGCCTGTTCATGCAAATTTCGTGTGCACCGTAAGTCGCCCGCCTGCTCAAGCGGCTTGCAGCGCATAGCGCGCCGGCGGCACGCCGACGTGGCGGGTGAACGCGACGCTGAAGGCGCTGGCCGAGCCGTAGCCGACCTGCTGCGCCACCTCGGCCACGCCACCGCCCCCCTTACGCAGCAGTCCGCGCGCCAGCGCCATGCGCCAGTTGAACAGGTAGGCCATCGGCGCCACCCCGAGCGCCCGGCTGAAGCGCTCGAAGAAAGAGGAACGCGACAGCGCCGCCTCCTGTGCCAGCGTCGCCACGGTCCAGGCCCTGGCCGGCTCCGCATGCAGGCGGCGCAGGGCCGGCGCCAGACGTTCGTCGGCCAGCCCGCGCAGCAGGCCGGGCGAAGACGCCACGCCGGCGCCGGTGCGCAGCGCTTCGATGAGGAGCACCTCCAGCAGCCTGGCCAGCAGGATGTCGCGCGCGGGCCGGGAGGCGCGGCACTCGTCGCCGACCAGCCGCACGATGGCGCCCAGGCGCGGGTCGCCGCGCACGTGGACCAGTTCCGGAAGGAGCGACACCAGCAACGCCGCGTCGGACGACCCGAAGCTGCAGTAGCCCACCAGCATACGGACATCGGCCGGTCCGTCCTGGATGCCGTGCCGGACCTCGCCGTCGCGCATGACCGGCGGCGCCGTCGCGGCGCCGGATGACGCGTCCCCTGCATCGGGAACAAGACTGGACATGGTGAAGTTGCGCGCCGAGGGAATCAGGATGAAGTCGTCCTGCGCGAGGATGATCGTCTCGCGGCCGTCCACGGCCAGGCGGCAGCCGCCCTCGAGGACCACGCAATAGAAGGGCCGGCCATATTCTTCGCGGCGCACGCGCCAGGGCCCTGCCCCGCTGACGAGTTTCGAGAACGGCGCCCCGGGCTGGAGCAACAGGACGAGTTCGGCAAAGGGATCGCTCATGTTCGGACGCTCGCGAATGAAAGGTGTACGTTCGATTATATCCAGTCCGGCTTGGCAGGCATATAGTGCTTCCATCCCACCACCACTGCCACCACTACAAGGAGCCAACCATGCCAACCGTTCTCATCACCGGATGCTCGTCCGGATTCGGCCTCGCCACCGCCCGCCTGTTCCTGGAACGCGGCTGGAACGTCGTCGCCACCATGCGCACCCCGCGTGCCGATCTGCTTCCCGCCTCGCAGAGGCTGCGCATCGTCGCGCTCGATGTCCTCGATCCGGAGAGCGTGCGGCAGGCTGTTGCGCAGAGCGGCCCCGTCGACGTCCTGGTCAACAATGCCGGCATCGGCCTGATGGGGGTGTTCGAATCTACCTCGATGGCGACAGTACGCGAGCTGTTCGACACCAACCTGCTGGGCGCCATGGCGATGACGCAGGCGGTGCTGCCGCAGTTCAGGGAACGCGGCGCCGGCGTGATCGTCAACGTGTCCTCCGCCACCACCTACAAGGCGCTGCCGATGCTGGCCGCCTACACGGCGAGCAAGGCTGCGTTGAATGCCTGGACCGCATCGCTGGCGCTCGAGCTGGAGGCGATCGGCGTGCGCGCCCGCCTGGTACTGCCGGGCCGCTCGCCCGAGACGCCCTTCGGCCGCAGTGCCCAGCAGCGCATGCAGGCCGGCGCGCCCGAAGCCTACTCCGGTTTCGTCGAAAAGGTATTCGCCGGCCGCAGCGGCGATGGAACGGTCACATATGCCCTCGACGTCGCCGAGGCTGTGTGGCGGGCCTCGACCGACGCCAGTGCGCCGTTCTCCGTCCCGGCCGGCGCCGACGCGGAGGCGATGGCCGCGCATGCGTGACATACGCGCCGGCGTTCAGGGACCGGCGCCTGCGGAGCCCCAGGGTCCTCCGCCTCCATCACGATCCACATCGTCCGAGCCGGAGTTGACGGCGGTTGGTGCATCGTGCAGACGGTCCTTGGGCAAGAGCGAAGACCCGGCCGTGGCGCGCATGACCGGGGAACTGCTGCTGCGCTAATACGAGGTCAAGCGCCGGCGCTGAGCAGGCAGGCGCCTGCCCTGCTTCAGTCGAACTTTGAGAAGTCCGGCTTGCGCTTTTCAAAAAAGGCGGTGAACGCCTCCTTCGCTTCCGGCGCCAGCAGCATGGCGGCGAAGCGCTCGTTCTCGGCCGCGATCGCGCCTTCGATGGCCTCGATGCGCGGACGCTTCATCAGCGCCTTGGTGGTGCGGATCGAGGCGGCCGGCAGTGCGACCAGCTTGGCGGCCTGCTGTTCGGCGTAGGCGCGCAGTTCCGCGGCCGGCAGCACGCGGGTGATGAGGCCCATTTCGAAGGCTTCCTGGGCGCCGAAGGCTTCGCCCAGCAGCAGCTTCTCGGCCGCGCGCGGGTAGCCGGCCAGTTGCGGCAGCAGCAGCGAGGACGCGAATTCCGGGCACAGGCCGAGCTGGGTGAACGGCACCGAGAACTTGGCGTTGTCGGCGGCGTAGACCAGGTCGCAGTGCATCAGCATGGTGGTGCCGATGCCAATCGCCGCGCCGGCCACTGCGGCGATCACGGGCTTGGTCGAGCCGTGCAGGGCGCGCATGAACTGGAATACCGGGCGGGCTTCGGCGGGCACGCCGGGCACCGGGGCCGAGTTCTTCATGAAGTCGTCGAGGTCGTTCCCGGCGGTGAAGATCTCGGGCTTGCCGGCGATGAGGATGGCGCGTACGGCGGTGTCGCTTTCCGCCTCGACGAGGGCGTCAGCCATCGACTGGTACATCGCGGCGGTGATGGCGTTCTTGCGCTCGAGGCGGTTGAATTCGATGGTCAGGAGGCCGTTGGCCTTGGTGATCAGCATGTCCATGTCTGGAGTCTCCCGTTTATTCTGAGTCTGGTTGGACGCGTGGGCGGGAGACCCGCCCACCCTACGAAGGGCTCGCGGTTCTCCCGCCCACGCGGTACTGCTTACCTGATGCTTAGACGCGTTCGATGATACCTGCCGCGCCCATGCCGGCGCCGACGCACATCGTCACCATGCCGTACTTCAGGTTGTTGCGGCGCAGTGCGTGCACGACGGTCGCGGCGCGGATGGCGCCGGTCGCGCCCAGCGGGTGGCCCAGGGCGATCGCGCCGCCCATCGGGTTCACTTTAGAGGTGTCGAGGCCGAGGTCGCGGATCACGGCCAGCGCCTGTGCGGCGAAGGCTTCGTTCAGCTCGATCCAGTCCAGCTGGTCCTGGGTGATGCCGGCCGCTGCCAGTGCGGCAGGGATGGCGACCTTCGGGCCGATGCCCATGATCTCCGGCGGCACACCGCGCACGGCGAAGGAGGAGAACTTGGCCAGCGGGGTCAGGTTGTGCTCCTTCAGGATCTTCTCGCTGACGACGATCAGCGCGCCGGCGCCGTCCGACATCTGCGAGGAGGTCGCGGCGGTCACCGAGCCCTTGGCGGCGAACACCGGCTTGAGCTTGGCCATGCCTTCCATCGAGGCGTCGGCGCGCGGGCCTTCGTCCAGGTCGACGGTGCGGCGCTTCACGGTGATCTCACCGGTGGCCAGGTTCGGCGTGCGGGTGACGATTTCGACCGGGGTGATCTCGTCCTTGAAGAAGCCGGCCTGCTGGGCGGCGATGGCGCGGCGGTGCGATTCCAGGCCGAAGGCGTCCTGGTCTTCGCGCGACACCTTCCACTGCTCGGCCACCTTCTCGGCGGTCAGGCCCATGCCGTAGGCCAGGCCCACGTTCTCGTCCTTGAAGGTCTCCATATTGATCGACGGGTGGTGGCCCATCATCGGGACCATCGACATCGACTCGACGCCGCCGGCGATCATCACGTCGGCTTCGCCCACGCGGATGCGGTCGGCCGCCATCGCCAGGGCGGTAATGCCCGAGGCGCAGTAGCGGTTGACGGTGACGCCGCCGACGGTGTTCGGCAGGCCCGCCAGCACCACGGCGTTACGCGCCACGTTGAAGCCCTGCTCCGCTTCCGGGAAGGAGCAGCCGACGATGGCGTCGACGATCAGGGCCGGGTCCAGGTTCGGCACGGCGGCCATGGCGCCGCGGATGGCGTGCACCAGCAGGTCGTCCGGGCGGGTCTTGTTGAAGAAGCCGCGCGGCGCCTTGCCGATCGGGGTGCGGGTCGCTGCGACGATGTATGCGTCTTGAAGTTGTTTGCTCATGATTGTTCGTCCTGTTCTGTCGTCGCTTAGTTACGGACCGGCTTACCGTTCTGCATCATGCCCATGATGCGTTCCTGGGTCTTCGGATTGGCCAGCAGCGCGATGAAGGCCTTGCGCTCCATGTCGAGCAGCCACTGCTCGGACACGACGCTGCCCTGGTCGATGTCGCCGCCGGTCACGATCTCGGCGATGGTGTCGCCCAGGTGGTAGTCGTAGGCCGAGATGAAGCCGCCGTCACGCATATTGACCAGCTGGCCGCGGATCGTCGCCCAGCCGTAGCGGCCGGTCACGGTGACCGGGCGGCGCGCCGGGGCGCGGTAGCCGGCGTCGAACATGGCGCGCGCGGTGGTCTTCGCCACGTGCAGCAGTTCGTACGGGTTGAAGACGATGACGTCGTCTTCCTTCAGGTAGCCCATGGCCTTCGCTTCCAGGGCCGACTTCGACACCTGCGCGGTGGCCGCGTTGGTGAAGCCGGTCTTCAGGAATTGCAGGATGTCGTTGCCCTTGGCTTCGGTGAAGGCGCGCACCGCCGCTTCCTTCAGGCCGCCGCCGGCCGGCACCAGGCCGACGCCCACTTCGACCAGGCCGATGTAGGACTCGATCGAGGCGACGCGCTTCGATGCGTGCAGGGCCATCTCGCAGCCGCCGCCCAGCGCCAGGCCCGCGACAGCGGCGACCACCGGGATGTTCGAGTACTTCATCTGCATGAATACGTCCTGCAGCTGGCGCACCATCGGCTCCATCGCCTTGGCGCCGCCCATCATGAAGGCCGGCAGGGCCGACTGCAGGTCGGCGCCGGCCGAGAAGGCGCCGCCTTCGGCCGCGTCGGTATTCCAGATCACCAGGCCCTTGTAGCCCTTCTCCGCCTCGGCCATGCCGCGCTGCAGGCCCTTCACCACACCTTCGCCGATGACGTGCATCTTGGTCTTGAGCGAGATGACGAGCACGTCGTCGCCCGAGTGCCACAGGCGCACCGAGTCGTCCTCGAACACGGTGGTGCCGGCAGTCTTCGGATCGACCGAGGTCGAACCCAGGACCGGTGCGCGGAACTGCTGGCGCTGGTACACCGGCAGGTCGGATGCCGGCACGTAGGCGTTCTTCGAAGCCGAGTACGAACCTTCGGCGGTGTGCACGCCTTTTTCGGCGACCTGGCCTTCGAAGACCCAGGCTGGCAGCGGTGCGTTGGTCAGCGCCTTGCCGGCGTCGATGTCTTCCTTCACCCACTGGGCGATCTGGGTCCAGCCTGCGGCTTGCCAGGTCTCGAACGGACCGACGCTCCAGCCGAAGCCCCAGCGCATCGCGAAGTCGACGTCGCGCGCGTTGTCGGCGATGCTGTCGAGGTGGAAGGCGATGTAGTGGAAGGCGTCGCGGAAGATCGCCCACAGGAACTGCGCCTGCGGGTTGGTCGATTCGCGCATGGCCTTGAACTTCTTGACCGGGTCCTTTTCCTTCAGGATGCGGGCGACGATGTCGGCCGCCTTGGCGCCGCCGGCGACGTATTCGCCGGTGGCGAAGTCGAGGCGCTGGATCTCCTTGCCGACCTTCTTGTAGAAGCCGGCGCCGGCCTTCTGGCCCAGGGCGCCCTTCTCGATCAGCTTGGCCAGCACGTCAGGGGTCTTGTAGACGCCGAAGAACGGGTCGTCGGCCAAGTTGTCCTGCATGGTCTTGATGACGTGGCCCATGGTGTCCAGGCCCACGACGTCGGCGGTGCGGAAGGTGCCGGATTTCGCGCGGCCCAGCTTGGCGCCGGTCAGGTCGTCGACCACGTCCACCGACAGGCCGAACTTCTCGGCTTCGTGGATGGTGGCCAGCATGCCGAAGATGCCGACACGGTTGGCGATGAAGTTCGGGGTGTCTTTCGCGCGCACCACGCCCTTGCCCAGGGTCGAGGTCAGGAAGGTTTCCAGCTGGTCGAGGATTTCAGGACGGGTGCTGGTGGTCGGGATCAGTTCGACCAGGTGCATGTAGCGCGGCGGGTTGAAGAAGTGGACGCCGCAGAAACGCGCCTTCAGTTCTTCGTCGAAGCCTTCGGCCAGCTTGTTGATCGACAGGCCCGAGGTGTTCGACGCGAAGATCGCGTTCGGGGCGATGTGCGGCGCGACCTTCTTGTACAGGTCGTGTTTCCAGTCCATGCGCTCGGCGATGGCTTCGATGATCAGGTCGCACCCAAGCAGCACGTCGAGGTTGTCCTCGTAGTTGGCGACTTCGATCAGGGCCGCGTCTTCCTTGTTGCCCAGCGGGGCCGGCGACAGCTTCTTGAGGTTCTCGATGGCGCGCAGGACGATGCCGTTCTTCGGACCTTCCTTTGCGGGCAGGTCGAACAGCACGACCGGCACCTTGGCGTTCACGCAGTGCGCAGCGATCTGCGCGCCCATCACGCCGGCGCCCAGCACGGCGACTTTCTTCACGATGAAATTGGACATTGATGTATTCCTTGGATGTGTCGTCGCCCCCGCGTTCCCTGCGGGGGCGACGTGATGGGAGTGTTAGAACAGGTCTGCGTCCATGGCCAGCAGGTTCGCCGAACCCGAACGTGCCTGGCGGATCAGCATCGCGGTTTCCGGGTACAGGCGGGCGAAGTAGAAGCGCGCGGTGTGCAGCTTGGCCGCATAAAACTTGTCGCCGGAATCCTGCTTGGCCAGCGCGATCTTCGCCATCTGGGCGAAGAAGTAGCTGAACACCAGGTGGCCCACGACGCGCAGGTAAGGCACGGCGGCGGCGCCGACTTCGTCCGGGTTCTGGAAGGCCTTCATGCCGATTTCCATGGTCAGCTTGGTGACCTTCTCGCCCAGTTCGCCCAGCGGGGTCACGAATTCGGACATCGACTCGTCCAGGCCGTTCTCTTCGACGAAGTTCTTGATCTTTTCGCCGAAGGCGCGCAGCTTGGCGCCGTTGTCCATCAGGATCTTACGGCCCAGCAGGTCCAGCGACTGCACGGTGTTGGTGCCTTCGTAGATCATGTTGATGCGGGCGTCGCGCACGTACTGCTCCATGCCCCACTCGCTGATGTAGCCGTGGCCGCCGTAGACCTGCATCGCTTCCGAGGTCGCGATCCAGCCGTTGTCGGTGATGAAGGCCTTGACGATCGGGGTCAGCAGCGCGACTTCGCCGGCGGCTTCCTTGCGCACTTCCTCGTCCGGGTGGTTCAGTTCACGGTCGATCTGCAGCGCGATGTAGGAGGTCAGCGCGCGTGCGCCTTCGGCGAAGGCCTTGGCGGTCAGCAGCATGCGGCGCACGTCCGGATGCACGATGATCGGGTCGGCAGGCTTGTCCGGCGCCTTGGGGCCCGACAGCGAACGCATCTGGATGCGGTCCTTCGCATACACCAGCGCATTTTGATAAGCGACTTCGGTCAGGCCCAGCGACTGCATGCCGACACCCAGGCGGGCGGCGTTCATGAACACGAACATCGCCTGCAGGCCCTTGTGCGGCTGGCCGATCAGGGTGCCGATGGCGCCGTCCAGGTTCATCTGGCAGGTGGCGTTGCCGTGGATGCCCATCTTCTCTTCGATGGCGCCGCAGGCGATGCCGTTGCGCTCACCGACGGAACCGTCGGCATTGACCTTGAATTTCGGGACCAGGAACAGCGAGATGCCCTTCGAGCCTTCCGGTGCGTCCGGCAGGCGCGCCAGCACCAGGTGGACGATGTTCTCAGCCATGTCGTGTTCGCCGGCCGAGATGAAGATTTTCGAGCCGCTGATGGCATAGGTGCCGTCGGCTTGCGGTTCGGCCTTCGAACGCAGCAGGCCCAGGTCGGTGCCGCAGTGCGCTTCGGTCAGGCACATGGTGCCGGTCCACTCGCCCGAGACCAGCTTCGGCAGGTACAGCTTCTTCTGCTCGTCGGTGCCGTGCTCCTTCAGGCACTCGTAGGCGCCGTGCGACAGGCCCGGGTACATGGTCCATGCCTGGTTCGAGGAGTTCAGCATCTCGTAGAACGAGTTGTTCAGCGAGACCGGCAGGCCCTGGCCGCCGTATTCCGGATCGCATGCCAGGGCGGCCCAGCCGCCCTCGACATACTGTTTATACGCTTCCTTGAAACCCTTCGGAGTGGTCACCGACTTGGTGGACGCGTCGAAAGTGCAGCCTTCGCGGTCGCCCGAGTGGTTCAGGGGGAACAGCACTTCCTGCGTGAACTTTGCACCTTCTTCCAGCACCTGGTTGATGATGTCGGCGTCGATTTCCTGGTAGGCAGGCAGGTTCTTGAACTCTTCGCTGACGTTGAGGAATTCGTGCAGAACGAACTGCATATCCCGGATTGGCGCGACGTACTGACCCATGGTTTTCTCCTGAACGAAGGTAAAAGTGTGTTTATCTAGACTGACGGTGCGTTATTGCGCCGGCGTGGATGGATTGCGATAGTTTTCGATCAGCCGCTCGAAGCCGCGGCGCGCCCGGTCGACGGAACCGGGCATGCGCAGGAAGCGCGCGTCATGGTGCAGGGCCAGGATCAGCCCGTACATTTCGTACACCAGCTGGTCGGCGTCGGTGCCGGCACGCAGGTGGCCGACATCGATGGCCTGGCGCGCGGCACGCTGCAGTGCGCCCTGCCAGGCCTGCACCATCTTGACCAGCTCCTCGCGGATCGGGCCCGGACGGTCGTCGTACTCGACGGCGCCGCTGATGTAGATGCAGCCCGACGCGATCTCGACCGACACGCGTTCGAGCCAGCGGTCGAACATCGACTGCAGGCGCGGCAGGCCGCGCGGCTCGCGCACGCTCGGGAAGAACACTTCCTGCTCGAAGCGGTGGTGGTAGAGCTTGACCACTTCCAGCTGCAGGTCTTCGCGCGAACCGAAATGCGCGAACACGCCGGACTTGGACATGTTCATCCGGTCGGCCAGCAGGCCGATGGTCAGGCCCTCGAGGCCATCGCGGCTGGACAGCTCGAGCGCCACGTCCAGGATCGCTGCCCGCGTGAGTTCGCCCTTGCGCATGAATTTGGCTGAAGTAGTAATGACTGCCCCTGAATCGAAAAAATCCGAACGCTCGTACTATTATCTACCAGAGTTGAAATGTCAAACGGGAACTTAGAGGCGAGATTCTATTGATGCAAAACAACGGCAGGAGGAGAAAACCGCCTGCTGGACGCTCCCGGCCGGATGCAGCCCGGACAACGTTGTCGCAGATGTAAAAATACCCCATTTTGGGGCGCTGTGGCGTACGCGGGTGGCAAGCAAGCCAAGAACTTGCAAGAAATTTGCTTGCCATCCCGCCCTGAGCCCGCTTCGTCGCTTCAGCTCGCCAACGCCCGCAGCGCCAGGCCGGTGATATAGGCGCCATAGGTACCGAGCGCATAACCGAGCACCGCCAGCAGCACGCCGACCGGCGCCAGCGCCGGATGGAAGGCGCTGGCCACGACCGGGGCCGAAGCCGCGCCGCCGACGTTGGCCTGGGAACCGACCGCCATGAAGAACAGGGGTGCGCGGATCAGCTTGGCCATCAGGAGCAGCAAGCCGCCATGCACGGCAATCCAGATCAGGCCCAGGGCGAACAGCCAGGGACGGTCGAGCAGCGCGCTCAGGTCCATCTGCATGCCGATCGTCGCCACCAGCACGTAGAGCATGGCCGAGCCGATGGTCGAGGCCCCGGCGCCTTCCAGGCCGCGTGCCGGCGTAAAGCTGAGCAGCAGGCCAAGGGTGGTGGCGAACACCACCATCCAGAAGAAGGACGAGGTCAGGCTGTAATCCTTCAGGCGCCACTCTTGGGGAAGGCTGCCGATCCATTCGACCACCGGCCCGGTCAGCGCGTGCGAAAGGCCGGTCACGCCGATACCGACCGCCAGGATGACCATCACGTCGGTCAGGGTCGGCATGCGCGCATGCGCCGCCTGGTAGGTTTCGATGCGCGCCTTCAGGGCATTGATGGCGCTCAGGTCGGCGCCGGTCCAGCGGTCGAAGGCCTGGGCGCGGCCCGCCAGGAACAGCAGCACGGCCGTCCACACATTGGCCACCAATACATCGACCGCGACAAATTGCCCGAATACATTGGCATCGACCTCGAACACCTCTTTCATGGCGGCCTGGTTGGCGCCGCCGCCGATCCAGGCGCCGGTGATGGTGGTCATGCCGCGCCAGGTTTCCCCCGCCACGGTCTCCGGATGAATCACGCGCATCACTTCGAAGGACACCAGCGCCCCCAGCATGATGCCGACAGTCCCCGTCAGGAACATGACGACCGCCTTCGGTCCGAGCCGGACGATGGCGCCGAAGTCGATCGCGACGCACAGCAGGACCAGGGCGCTGGGCAACAGGTAGTCGCGGGCCACCGGATACAGCTTCGACAGGCTGCCATCGATGACACCCAGCGTGTTCAGGATGGCCGGCAGCAGGTAGCACAGCAGCAGTGCCGGTACGTAGGTATAAAAGGACTTCCAGAAACCCGCAGGGCGGGAAGCGGTCCAGAAGACCAGGCCGAGGATGGCTGCGAGAATGCCGAGCACGACGGCATCATTGGTAACGAGTGGAGCGACTTCTTGCATGGATAAGCGCCTGGAAGAGTGAGCCAGGCACCCACGGCCGCGCGGCATACCTGGCAGAAGCCTTGCGGCCAGAAAATCCGCATTCTACCTTCCAACCACAGAGATACCGAAAACCTGGGTGTCAGGTCTGACATTCAGACACGATCTCAACCGTATTGCACTTTCGTCCAACCGCTTGCGAAAACCTGGGTGTCAGGTCTGACATTCAGACACGATCTCAACCGTAGTGCACTTTCGTCCAACCGCTTGAAGCGGCCAAACGTCTTCCCGGTGCGGGCCTGCGCCATCTCATCCTGAACAAAAATATGTTCAGTACCTTTACCGGCATGACAAGACCACTCCGACTCGAATTCCCTGGCGCTCTTTACCATGTTACATCACGAGGCAATCGAGGCAATCCAATCTATCGCCACGATGCTGACCGCTACGCATGGCTGAATATTCTTGATCAAGTGTGCAAGCGACACCGCTTCGTCATCCATAGCTTCTGCCAGATGACGAATCATTACCATTTGCTGATCGAAACCGAGGAAGCAAATCTGTCCCGGGGCATGCGCCAGCTGAACGGGCATTACTCGCAGCTGTTCAGTCGCCGATATGAGCTCGTCGGCCATCTTTTCCAGGGACGCTACAAAGCCATCCTGGTGCAGAAAGAAAGCCATCTCCTGGAAGTAAGCCGCTACATCGTGTTGAATCCGCTGCGCGCCGGCATGGTTTCATCGCTGGACGAGTGGCCCTGGACCAGCCATCACTACCTCATCGGAGCGCGCCATCCGCCCGAGTGGTTCAAGCGTGACTGGCTGCTCAGTCGATTCGGCACGACGCAGGCCGATGCCATTGCGGCCTACCACGGTTTTGTCCAGGCAGGCCTCGGTCAGGCGAGTCCGCTTGCCGACACCCGTCACGGAGTCCTGCTTGGAGACGACGACTTTGTTTCGGCACACCAGCAGTTGCACTCGGCCGAAGAGTTTGCCGAGGCAGCCAGGATCGAGCGGCAGGCGGTCACCATGACGCTGGCCGATTACCAGGCCAGATACGCCGACAGAGATGAAGCGATGGCCCGGGCCTACCTGTCGACGGCCTTCACGATGCCGCACATTGCAAAGGCTTTCGAGGTATCAACCAGGACGGTCAGCCGCGCGGTTGCTGCGTTTGAAAGGCTAATACAGCAGGCTTAAAGTCGAGCTCGTGTCCGAATGTCAGACCTGACACCGAGGTTGATAAAGCAGGCTTAAAGTCGAGCTCGTGTCTGAATGTCAGACCTGACACCGAGGGGTTGGGGGTGGCCTATTCGTCCGTGATGCGGCTGATCGCGCGGCGGTCGCGCTTGGTCGGGCGGCCCTTGATGTCGAGGCTGGGCTCGGGGAACAGGCGGCGCGCGGTCTTGTCGTTTTCGCGCTTGGCGATGCTCTCGTCGGTTTCGAAGTAGAGGGTGCGGGCCACCGGCGCGGGGCCGCGGGCGTCCGAGAGCGCGGCGACGATGACTTCCCAGCGGTCGGAGCCGTTATCGATGAGCAGCTTGTCGTTGACCTTCACATTGCGCGCGGGCTTGACGGGTTCGCCGTCGATGCGCACGCGGCCGCGGTCGATCGCGTCGGTGGCCAGCGAGCGCGTCTTGAAGAAGCGCGCCGCCCACAGCCATTTGTCGATTCGTACGTTCTTGTCTTCCATGGTGTTCCTGTTACTTCCTTTTATGCATAGCCGATCGCGAAGATCCGCATGACCAGTTTATACACCATGTAGGCCGCCCCATAACTCGCGCGGCGCAGCCAGCCGATGTGGGCGAATTCCTCGGCGCGCACGGGCACGCCGTCGAGGATGGCGCGTTCGATATGGGCGCGCATGGTGGCGGCGAAGCGTTCGTCCAGCACCACGACATTGGCCTCCTGGTTCAGGAACAGGGACAAGCCGTCGCAGTTGCTCGAGCCAACCGTCGCCCAGTCGTCGTCGACCACCGCGACCTTGGCATGCAACTGGGTCTTGCGATACTCGACCACTTTAATGCCGTCGGCCAGCAGCTTGGGATAGAAGGAATGCGCCACCGCATCCTGTATAGGGAACTCACCCACCCCAATTAACAGGGTCACTTGCACGCCGCGCCGCGCCGCGTGGGCCAGGGCCTTGCGGAACTTGCGGCCCGGGGCGAAGTAGGGAGTGGCCAGCAGCACGCTGTGCTTCGCGCGCCCCAGCGCCTGCAGGTAGGCGCGCTGGATGGTGGAACGGTTGCGCAGGTTGTCGCGCACCACGAAGGCGGCGCGCGCCGGGTATTTGCAGGTCTGCGGCGGCTCCTTGCGCATCTCCTTGAACAGCTCGATGCGCTGCTTGAGCTTGAGGCGCCCTGCGCGCAGCCACTGGCCTTGCGCCTCGTCGTGGATCTGGGCCACCAGCGGGCCCCTCACCTGCACCGTGAAATCCCAGCGTGGCGCTGCCAGGCGCTGGTGGGCGGCGTGGTCGCACAGCCAGTCGTCGTTGACGTTGATGCCGCCGACAAAGGCGACCGTGCGGTCGACCACCGCGATCTTGCGGTGCGAGCGGGCGATGCCGCGCTTGCACCAGGGGTTGAACACGCGGTACTGCACGCCGGCCTGGGTGAAGATCGCTCCCAGGCGCTGGGCCGGGCGATGTTCGGTGCCGATCCAGTCGACCAGCACGCGCACTTTCACGCCGCGCTGCGCCGCGCGGATCAGGGCGTCGCGGACCATGTCGCCGGTCGGGTCCTCGGCGAAGATATAGGTTTCGAACAGGACGTCGTACTGGGCCGCGTCGAGCGCCTCGATGAGCGCGGGGAAAAACGCGGTGCCGCTTTCCAGCAGGGTGACGTCGTTGTCGTCTACGAAGGTGACGTGGCGCATGGGCGCTGCCGGGCGCTAGCCGAGCTGCAGTTCCGCCACGATGGGTGCGTGGTCGGACAGCTTGGCCCACAGGGGCCCGTGCATCACCTGCGCGTTGTCGACCTTGAAGCCGCGCACATAGATGCGGTCGAGGCGGAACCAGGGCAGCATCGCCGGAAAGGTGCGCGCCGGGGCCAGGCGCGGCTGGCGGCCGGCCCAGCTGCGCACCATGTCGCCGAGGGCCGACTTCGGCCCCAGTTCGTCGAAGACCTCGACGACACCGAGCGCATTGCGCAGGCGATCGCTCAAGGTATTGCGCCAGTCGTTGAAGTCGCCGGCGATGATCACCGGTTCGCCGTTGGATGAGGCGTTGACGGCCTCGATCAGGGCGGCGGTCTGGCGCCCACGGCTGCCTTCGAACAGGCCCAGGTGAACCACGTAGCAGTGAACCTTGCCGGCAGTCGTCTCGAGCACGCAGTGCAGGATGCCGCGCTGCTCGTAGGCGTGGTCGGAGACGTCGTGATTGTGGGAATTCTCGATCGGAAAACAGCTCAGCAGCGCATTGCCGTGGTGACCGTGGTCGTAGACCGCGTTCATGCCGTAGGCGCTGTGGTGCTGTTCGCCCTTGAAATAATCGTACTGCGCCGTTTCGGGCCAGTGCCGGTGCGCATGCTCTTCCTTCCCGTAGCGGGCCTGGAAGCGGTCATGCCTGCCCTGCACTTCTTGCAGGAACACGACGTCGGCATGGAATTCGGCGATTGCTTTCTTCAGGGCGATCACCCGGGGCGTACTGCGCAATGAAGAGACGCCCTTGTGAATGTTGTAGGTAGCCACACGAATTTTCATGGGAACATTCTAACCGCATCGGGCGGTTGTCCTCGTGGAACGAGGCCCAATTGTGCGCTGCCGGGTGATCTGGGTGCGGGTCTAGCCCGCAGTAGGCGTCAGCTGAAGGCGAGGGCCTGGCTGTTGATGGCTTCGTGGCCGCTGACCATCATGCGGCGCGGGCGTTGCGACGCTCGGGTGACGTCGTCGTTGGAGCCCAAAGGTCCGGACAAGCGCAGGCCATTCGACAGGTCGACGTGGAGGCAGCCATTACCAATGCTGATTTCCTTGACCATGTCGTCGAACTTCAGGTGTTGGTCCATTGTCTTTCTCCCAGATGTCTAGTTAGAGTTCCGCCGCGAAATAGTTGCACGCGACTCGTTGGACGATATTCTGAACAGTTCGTCCTGTCAAACGACGAATGTATCGTGCAGATAGGAAATTGTCTAATTTCATTTGGTTACAAATTGTGACAGAAACCCTTGTCACAGTTAAACTTTCATAGGGAAATGCGACAAATTCTTACAAATAGGGCGCGCACAAAGTGCGCTCGCGCACGGAATAAAGTGGTGAATTTGTCCATCCCAACAGGCAGAAAAAAAATATGCATGTTGCGGCATTGAGACATGGAAATTTCTGTTTAGAATCAGTTACTTACCGTAAATTATCAAAGTAAGTAATCAGACCGCAAACACCTACTCAGCAGTATCCGGCCTGGCGGGGCAGCTGCAGGATCGCTTCCGCGTTCGAGGACGAGAAACAGCGGTCTGCGGCCTCCAGATGCGGCAGCCAGGCATACCGCAAGTGTTCGCGTGGACTCAGAATAATCGGGATGTCGCGCGGGACGCAGACAGAGAAAATATGCTCCGTATTGTGGGTGACGCCCGGTGCATAGCGGTGGCGCCAGACGGGGTAGATCTCGTAGACGTTGGAGAGCTGCCAGTCCTGCAGGCGGATCGATTCGCCATCGGCCACGATGCCGGTTTCCTCGAACAGTTCGCGGGTGGCGGCCTGGATCAGGGGTTCGTCGAGGGCGTCGAGCGAGCCGGTGACGGATTGCCAGAAACCCGGGCGGTCGGCGCGTTCGATGAGCAGGACTTCCATCTCGGAAGTATGGATGACGACGAGGACCGATTCGGGGATTTTGTGGGGCATGGGCCAGATAAAACAAACGCGGGCGAAGCCATGGTGTGGCTGCGCCCGCGTGAGTTGAACGCGCGGTCGGCAAAGCCGACCGCCCTACTTCTTAAGCGACTTTCGGCTCGTTGCGCAGGCGGATGTGCAGCTCCTTGAGCTGCTTCTCGTCCACTTCCGACGGCGCATTGGTCAGCAGGTCTTGCGCGCGCTGGGTCTTCGGGAAGGCGATCACGTCGCGGATCGACTCGGAGCCGGTCATCAGGGTGATGAGGCGGTCCAGGCCGAAGGCCAGGCCACCGTGCGGCGGCGCGCCGTATTGCAGGGCGTCGAGCAGGAAGCCGAACTTCAGCTGCGCTTCTTCGGCGTCGATCTTCAGGGCGCGGAACACCTTGCTCTGGACTTCTTCGCGGTGGATACGGATCGAACCGCCGCCCAGTTCCCAGCCGTTCAGGACCATGTCGTAGGCCTTGGCGACGCAGGCGCCCGGGTTGGTCTCGAGCATGTCTTCGTGGCCATCCTTCGGTGCGGTGAAGGGGTGGTGGGTGGCGTTCCAGCGGTCGCCGTCTTCGTCGTATTCGAACATCGGGAAGTCGATGACCCACAGCGGCGCCCAGACGTCGTCGAACAGGCCGGCCTTCTTGCCGAATTCCGAGTGGCCGATCTTCACGCGCAGCGCGCCGATGGCGTCGTTGACGACCTTGGCCTTGTCGGCACCGAAGAAGATCAGGTCGCCGTCTTCGGCGCCCGTCAGTTCGAGGATCTGCGCCAGGACGTCGTCCGAGATGTTCTTGACGATCGGCGACTGCAGGCCGTCACGGCCCTTGGCCTTCTCGTTGACCTTGATGTAGGCCAGGCCCTTGGCGCCGTAGATGGCGACGAACTGGGTGTACGCGTCGATTTCCGAACGCGGCATCGACGCGCCCTGCGGCACGCGCATGCCGACCACGCGGCCACCGGCCATGTTGGCGGCGCTGTTGAACACCTTGAACTCGACCGACTTCATCAGCTCGGTCAGTTCGGTGAACTGCAGTTTCACACGCATGTCCGGCTTGTCCGAACCGTAGGAGCCCATGGCGGTGGCGAAGTCCATCACCGGGAACGGATTCGGCAGGTCGATGCCGGCCGCGTTCTTGAAGACGACGCGCATCATGTCTTCGAACAGGTCACGGATTTCCTGCTCGGTCAGGAAGGAGGTTTCGCAGTCGATCTGGGTGAATTCCGGCTGGCGGTCGGCGCGCAGGTCTTCGTCGCGGAAGCACTTGGTGATCTGGTAGTAGCGGTCGAAGTTGGCGACCATCAGCAGCTGCTTGAACAGCTGCGGCGACTGCGGCAGCGCGAAGAAGTTGCCCGGGTTGACGCGCGACGGCACCAGGTAGTCGCGTGCGCCTTCCGGGGTCGACTTGGTCAGCATCGGGGTCTCGATGTCGATGAAGCCCAGGTTGTCGAGGTACTTGCGCACTTCCATCGACACCTTGTAGCGCAGGCGCAGGTTGTGCTGCATCTGGTTGCGGCGCAGGTCGAGCACGCGGTGGGTCAGGCGGGTGGTTTCGGACAGGTTGTCGTCGTCCAGCTGGAACGGGACCGGCACCGATGCGTTCAGCACTTCGAGCTGGGTGGTGTTGATCTCGATCTTGCCCGACTTCAGGTTGGCGTTGGCGGTGCCTTCCAGGCGGTTCACGACGGTGCCGGTGATGCGCAGGCAGTACTCGTTGCGCACGTGCTCGGCGGCCTTGAACACCTCGGCGTTGTCCGGGTGGCAGACCACCTGCACCAGGCCTTCGCGGTCGCGCAGGTCGATGAAGATCACGCCGCCGTGGTCGCGGCGACGGTGCACCCAGCCGCACAGGCTGACGGTTTGGCCCAGCAGTTCCTCGGTGACGAGGCCGCAGTAGTGAGTACGCATGGAGGACATAGTTTTCGTTCCAGGTTGGTTGGTTCGTTCAGGCCCGGGGGCCAAATATTGTGCTTATTTTATTCGGGAGCGACGACGCCCATCGAAACGATGTGCTTGAGCGCCGCGTCGACCGACATGTTCAGTTCCACGACCTTGCTGCGTTCCATCATCAGGAAGAAGCCCGAGGTCGGGTTCGGGGTGGTCGGCACGTAGACGCTCACGTAGTCGCCCACCAGGTGGTTCTTGACGTCCCCGCCCGGAACGCCGGTCAGGAATGCGATGGTATAGGAATCCGCGTGCGGATACGGGATCAGGACAGGCGTGCGGAAGGCGTTGCCCGAGGACGAGAACAGCGTGTCCGACACCTGCTTGACGCTGCCGTAGAGCGAGCTGACGACCGGAATGCGCTTCATGACGCGGTCGCCCAGGCGCACGACCCAGCCGCCGATCAGGTTGTTGGTCAGCAGGCCGGTCAGGAACACGATGGCGATCGTCAGGACCGCGCCGAAGCCGGGGACGTCCATGCCGAACAGCGAACGCGGCTGCCAGGCTTCCGGTACGAACAGCAGCGACTGGTCGAGCGTGGTGATGATCAGGCTCAGCACCCAGGCGGTGATCGCCAGGGGCACCAGCACCAGCAGGCCGGTCAGGAAATATTTGCGCATCGCGTTCTCTTGTTCTTGTTCAGGGCTGCGGCTTCATCAGCCGCAGCGGGTCATGCTTCTTACGTACTGCTCTTGTCGCCGCCGGTCGCTGCCGGCGCAGGGGCCGGGGTGCTGGCCGTGCTGCCGGCGTCGCTCGAGGCTGCCGGCGCCGCGGCGCCGTTGCTGGCGGCGCTCGTGCCGGTGGCCGGCGGCGTGCCGCCACGGAAATCCGTCACGTACCAGCCGGTGCCCTTGAGCTGGAAGCCCGCGGCAGTCACTTGCTTTTTGAAGGCTTCCTTGCCGCAGGAGGGGCAGGCCGTCAGGACCGGATCGGAAATTTTTTGCAGTACATCTTTGGTAAAACCGCATTCATCGCAGCGGTAAGCGTAAATCGGCATCTGATACTCCGCAAAAATCTTCAAAACCCTGAATTATAAAGCTTTTGCATGCACCCTTGCCTGTTTTGCCCGCAGCAGGCCCGGGGAGACGTCCAGGGAATAGGGCAAAGGTGTTGTTTTTAATCATCGACAAGGCGTGTTTCGTTTGCGCAAGCACAGCCCCGGGTGATTAAATAGCATCTTTCCTCCGAACATGATGGCAGTAGAGAAAGCTCTGCTGCTCAAGGTTAAGAAGAAACAGAAGATTTTGCGCGGCGTATGCCGCCGCTGGTCCGTAGAAGAAAACTGCTTTTCCCGAGCCCGCCTTGTGCGGGCTTTTTCTTTTAGCGGTGCGGGGGCTCGTAGGGTGTTCGGCTTCGCCGAACGCGCGTTCAACTCACGGACGCGCTGTGGCGACGCATGCGTCAGCTGAACGCTGCCAAACGAGCCAACGCTCCTTGCCCGCAAAGATGGGAATCGAATCCGCGACCGCCTCGTCCTCGACGCAATCGAAGTACGGCGCCATCAGGGCGTCCAGCTCGGCGCGTTCGATACCGAACGGCGGTCCCTTCACGGTCCGGTCGAAATAGAAGAACCCCGCCACGCGCCCGCCCTGCCCCAGCAACTCCGCCCAGCGCGCCACGACCCGCGGACGCATGGCGGGCGGCAAGGCGCACAGGAAAGCGCACTCATAGATGAGTTCCACAGGGTGCGCCGGTTCCCAGGCAAAGAAATCCGCCTCGACGACGCGCTCGCCCCACTGCCCTGCCAGCTTTCTCCCCCGCGCCACCGCCTCGGGCGCGAAATCGATCGCCGTTGCATCCCAGCCGGCCTCGCACAGGTAGACCAGCTCGTAGGCGCTGCCGCAGCCGGGAATCAGCGTGACGAAAGAGCGCGCCTGGCGTCCCACGAAATCCCGCAGCGCCGATGGCACCCCGCCCCTGTCCCACGGCGTGAACGACCGGGCGAAACGCTCGTTCCAGAACGCCGGGTCGAGCGGATCGCGGCTGGCGAAGTCAGCCAACGTAGAAATACCAGCCCACCACGGCCATGCCCAGCGCGCCGGTGGTCAGGCCGAGGAAGGTCATCAGGCCCAGCAGGCGGTTGGTGCGGCGCTGCTCCATCAGCACCATGGTCAGCAGCTCGGCCTGGGCCAGCGGCTGGCCGTTGTGGGTGGCGACGCCGGAATGCGCATGGCGTTCGAGGGTCTGGTGCAGCAGGCGCGGCAATTGCGGGAAGATGTGGGCGTAGCGCGGCGCTTCCGCGCGCAGGCGCTCGACCATGCCGCGCCAGCCGACCTGCTCGCCCATCCAGCGCTCCAGATAGGGCTTGGCGGTCTTCCACAGGTCGAGGTCGGGATCGAGCTGGCGGCCCAGGCCTTCGATATTGAGCAGGGTCTTTTGCAGCAGCACCAGCTGCGGCTGGACCTCGACATTGAAGCGGCGCGAGGTCTGGAACAGGCGTAACAGAATCTGGCCGAAGGAAATGTCTTTCAGCGGACGGTCGAAGATCGGCTCGCAGCAGGCGCGCACCGCGGATTCGAGTTCGTCGACGCGGGTATCGCGCGGCGCCCAGCCCGATTCGATGTGGGCTTCGGCCACGCGCTTGTAGTCGCGGCGGAAGAAGGCCAGGAAGTTCTGCGACAGGTAATCCTTGTCGAAGTCGTTGAGGGTGCCGACGATGCCGAAGTCGAGCGCGATGTAGCGGCCGAAGGTTTCCTTCTCCACCGAGACCAGGATGTTCCCCGGGTGCATATCGGCGTGAAAGAAGCCGTCGCGGAAGACCTGCGTGAAGAAGATCTCCACGCCATCGCTCGACAGCTTTTTCAGGTCGACGCCCTCGGCCGCCAGGCGGTCGATCTGCGAGACCGGAATGCCGCGCATGCGCTCCATCACGATCACGCTGCTGGAGCAATAGTCCCAGTACATCTCCGGCACCATCAGCAGGGTCGAATCCGCGAAGTTGCGGCGCAGCTGGCTGGCGTTGGCCGCCTCGCGCATCAGGTCGAGCTCGTCGTGCAGGTATTTGTCGAACTCGGCAACCACTTCGCGCGGCTTCAGGCGCCGGCTCTCGGCCCAGACCTTTTCGATCAGGGCGGCCGCCAGGTCCATCAGGGCCAGGTCTTCGTCGATGGTTTTCTTCATGCCCGGACGCAGCACCTTGACGGCGACTTCCTTGCCGTCCTTCAGGGTCGCGAAGTGCACCTGGGCGATCGAGGCCGAGGCCACCGGCACCCGCTCGAAGCTGGCGAACAATTGGTCGGGGTGGGCGCCGAGGGCCTCGGTGATCTGGGCAATCGCGAGATCCGAATCGAAAGGCGGCACGCGGTCCTGCAGCAGGGACAGCTCGTCGGCGATATCGGGCGGCATCAGGTCGCGCCGGGTCGACAGCACCTGGCCGAACTTGATGAAGATCGGGCCCAGTTCTTCCAGGGCCTGGCGCAGGCGGATCGCGCGCGGCGAGGTGATGCGGCGCCAGAAGAACACGGTGTTCATGAAGCGCGCGGTGCGCGGGGCATGCAGGCTGGTAACGGCGATTTCGTCGAGGCCGTACTTGGTCGCGACAGTCAGGATCTTCAGCAGGCGCAGGAATTTCAGGATCATCAGTTATCCGGGGTCAGGATCACGGTGGTGGCAGCGGCGCTCTGCGCGAGGCGCTGCTCCAGCTTGGCGATGCGCTTGGACGCGCGTTCGACGTCGTCGCGCAGGCGCACCACGTCGGCGGCGAGGCCTTGTACTTGCGCCGGGCGCACCAGCACCGGCTGTTCCTCGAGCAGGAACTCGGCGACATTCTCGGCCAGGCGGCGCCCGCCGCTCACCACCCCGCTTCCCAAGGCGCGGCCGCCTTCGGCGATACGGCGCGCGCCGAGCGGGCCGACCACGCGCTCCAGGTCGTGCTCCGCATCCCAGCGCAAGTCCTTCGACAGGGTCGAGATGGCGTTGGCGAACTCGGCGTCGCCTTCGATTTTTACGTAGGAAAAGGCGCGGTCGCGGTTGGCGGCGATCAGCGGCAGGTCCGTCAGCTTCATGCGGATGGTCACGTTGGCCGGGCCTTCGCCACTGCCGCTTTCCACCATGCCATCGCTTGCCACGCGCAGGCGCAGCTGCAGGTGACCGGTGTCGATACAGGCTTCCTTGCCGGCATGGCGCTTCAGGGCGTCGCGCGCCCAGGCTTCCTGGGCCAGCAAGTGGTTGATGGTGGCAACGGCGGGCGCGGCCAATAGGGCCTTACTTGGGAACATAAATCGCACGTAAGTGAAAGAAAAAAAAACCGCCCGGTGGTGAGTCGGGCGGTTCGATCTTACCAGTTTGCCGGGCACAAGCCCGGCAGCACGGGACATTATCAGAAAATAATGTCTGGATCAGTTGAGTTGCTGAATCCCGGCCAGGACCCAGCCGCTCTGTCCCGACAATGGCTTGGACATGTTCCAGACCTCGACGAAAGGCTCGGCCGGCGCGTTCGGGGCGTTGCGGATCATGCCGTTGAACTGCACGCTGGCCAGGTAGTCGGTGGCGGTGGTCTCGATGCCCAGCAGCTGGCCGTCGATGCTCACCACGTCGGTGAAGTCGACGGCGCCGCCGCGTTCCTGGATCTGCATCTTGAGCTCGGCGAAGACTTCCGGCGAGGTGAACTCGCGCAGGTCGTTGGTGTCGCCACGGTCCCAGGCCGCCTGCATGCGGATGAAGGAGGCTTTCGCGTGGCGCAGGAAGGCTTCCTGGTCGAAGTCGCCCGGCACGCCCCACTGGTTGTGAACCGGCGCGCTACCCGGCTTGCCCAGCGAGACGCCGCCTTGCGCACCCTGGAAGGCTGCCGGCTGGCGCAGGCCGGAACCGATCTCCGGCGTCGGGACGCCGCTGGCGGAAGCGCCCGCCGGCACCGGGTTGGCGTAGTTGTTGCCGAAGGCCGGGTTGGCCGGCGTGTCCTTGCGGCGGAACATGCGCACCACGAAGAGCACGGCCAGCACCAGCAGGCCGATCATCAGGATGGCCGAGATCGCGCTTGCCAGCGCGCCGCCGATGCCGAAGTGCGAGAGCAGCGCGCCCAGGCCGAGGCCCAGCAGGGCGCCGCCCAGGATGCCCTTCCACATGCCGGAGCGCTGGGTGGTGCGCGCGGCCGCGGCGGCGCCTGCCGCACCGGCCGCCGGCACCGCCGCCGGGGCGGGTGCGCGCTGCTGGAAACCAGGTTGCGGCGCCGGCGCCGGGGCCGGCATCTGGCGCACGGCCTGCGACTGGCGGCCGATCGAGCGCTTGCCGCCCATCGGCTTTGCCGTCGCTTCCGCGATCATCGATACGGCGGTGACCGCCAGTACCAGGGTTGCCACGAGTTTTTTCATCACACTTCCTCTTGCCAATTACATCTTGATGCCGGTGTGCAGGGCCGCCACGCCGCCCGTCAGGTTGTAGTACTGGACCCGCTCCAGCCCGACGTCGAGCATCATGTTCTTCAGGGTTTCCTGGTCCGGGTGCATGCGGATCGACTCGGCCAGGTAGCGGTAGCTTTCCGCATCGCCCGCGATCTTCTGTCCCAGCCACGGCAGCACCGAGAACGAGTACAGGTCGTAGGGCTTCTGCAGCGGCGCGATCACCTTCGAGAATTCCAGCACCAGCAGCTTGCCGCCGGGTTTGAGCACGCGGCGCATTTCCGCCAGCGCCTGGTCCTTGTGCGTCATGTTGCGCAGGCCGAAGGCCACGCTGACCCGGTCGAAATAATTGTCCGGGAAAGGCAGCTTCTCGGCGTCGCACAGCATAGTTGGGGTCACGAGGCCCTTGTTCAAGAGTCTATCCCTGCCCACGCGCAGCATCGATTCGTTGATGTCGGTGAGCCAGACCTCGCCGGTGCGGCCCGCCTGCTTCGCGAAGGCCTTGGCCAGGTCGCCGGTGCCGCCGGCGATGTCGAGCACCTTGAAGCCGGGGCGCACGCCGGCCTGGGCGATGGTGAACATCTTCCAGGCGCGGTGCAGGCCGGCCGACATCAGGTCGTTCATGACGTCGTACTTGGAGGCGACCGAGTGGAAGACCTTGGCGACTTCCTGGACCTTCTGGTCCTCGGCGACGGTCTTGTAGCCGAAGTGGGTGGTGTTGGTCATATCTGCGAGCGGTTGAGGGTTGTCGCATTATACAAGGCCGCCGCCGGCTGACCCGTCCAGCCCCGCGCGCCGGTAGCCGGCGCGGCGCGACGACAAGTTGCACGACGCATGATGAAAGAATTGATGGCCCCCCCCTCCCCTCATGCGCCTCCGCTCCTGCCAAACGCTTGCCGGCCAGCGCCGTGGGCGGCGCGCGGGACCGACTCGACAATATCATGCGCTAAGGCATTGATTCCCGTGGGAATTTTATCGGTGCAGATTACCAACTCAACAATTCCTGTGCGCCTAAAACCTCTGGTTTCTGTTTAAATAATGCCTAATCGTTGTCGGACAAATCCGGCAACCTCTACCGGGGGTTTGCCTGACCTTCTGCCCGGCATTCCGGCCGACAGCGCCGTCCTGCATTACCGTAATAACGAAGAAAAACGAGGTTAATGGTGTCGGTCAAGCGACTGTTATGCATTACGAATGAAGGGAGCGCAGGGGTCCGCGCGGCCTGCGGGGAGCTGCGCGGCTGGGACGTCTGCACGGTCGACAGCATTCAGGCCGCCCGCAAGGTGCTCGCGCAGCAGCACTATCCGGTCGGGCTGCTGCTCGACGGCGACGGCAGCCTCGAGCACGACGACACCGAACGCTTCCTGCAGCAACATCACCACATCCGCTGGATCGGCGTGTTCAATTCCGACTTGCTGCACCGGCCCCAGCTGCGCCAGGCGATCGCCACCCACCTGTTCGACTTCCATACCCGTCCCGTGGACACGGTGCGCCTGCACCACTCGCTCGGCCACGCCCACGGCATGGCGATGCTGGCCAAGTCCACGCCGCCGCACAAGCGCCTGGACAGCGCACGCCGCATCGACGGCCAGTCGGCGGCGATCCGGCGCCTGCGCGCCCACATCGACAAGATCGCCGCGGTCGACGCGCCGGTGCTGATCGCGGGCGAAAGCGGCAGCGGCAAGGAACTGGCGGCGCAGGAAATCCATGCGCAATCGCCGCGCGCCAGCGGCCCCTTCATCGCAATCAATTGTGCAGCCATCCCGCCGGGCCTGATCCACTCCGAGCTGTTCGGCTACGAGCGCGGCGCCTTCACCGGCGCGGCCAAGGACAAACCGGGCCTGATCGAAGCGGCCTCGGGCGGCAGCATCTTCCTGGACGAGATCGGCGACCTGCCGCTCGACCTGCAGGCCAGCCTGCTGCGCTTCCTGCAGGAACGCACCATCTACCGGGTCGGCGGCACCCGCACCCTGCCGGTCGATGCGCGCGTGATCGCCGCCACCCACGTCGACCTGCCCAAGGCGGTGGCCGAGGGACGCTTCCGCGAAGACCTGTACTACCGCCTCAGCGTGTTTCCGATCCGCGTGCCGCCGCTGCGCGAGCGCAAGGACGACCTGCCGATGCTCACCGAGATTATTTTCAATAAATACGCGGACGAAAAAAGCCCGCAGGTAAAAGGCGTGAGCAAGCAGGCCCTGCGTGCGATGGCCCAGCACGACTGGCCGGGCAATATCCGCGAACTGATCAATCGCATGCGGCGCGCCATGGTGCTGGCGGAGAACCGCCTGATCATGCCGGAAGACCTGGAACTGGCGCCGCAGGACGACGCCATCATCCTGCGCGACGGGCTCGACAACTCGCGCGGAAGCGCCGAACGCACCGCCATCTGGAACAGCCTGGCCCGCTGCGGCAACAACATCAGCCAGGCCGCGCGCGACCTCGGTGTCTCGCGCATGACGCTGTATCGCCTCATGGCCAAGCACTCGATCGCCCCCTGATCGGCGCGCAGGCCTCTCCCGGCGCGCCCTGCGCCCCGCCTTGTTTTTCCTTCCCAGATTCCTACGTTATCACAGCAATTTTCCGGGCCGTGGCGTCACGCCACGCCCTTCGCTGCGTTACAGCTTGATACAGTCTGGTGACAATCACGTTACAACTGTCACAAGGTTGAGACACTTTTTTCTCGAGTTATTGAACTGCCTCATCAAGTTAGTCCTACAAACTTTCTTTCCGTAAAAACACTCAATTTAATCAAAGACTTGCGCGCAAAACCGAAGCTGGCACGCTAAGTGCTTATAGGGAGATGGACCGGTTGTCATTTAGACACCGGGCATATCAACTTATTGAGTGACATATAGGGGAGTAACAGATGAAGCGCACTATCCTGGCGATCGCGATCGCATCGGCATTCGGTCTGGCCCACGCACAAGACGGCAACACCACCGTCGACCGCGTCCGTGGCGACAACACCCAAACCACGAGCATCGACCGTTCGAACAACAGCACCAACACCACGGACAACACCAACAACAGCCAGCGCACGAACACGACCACGACTACCACGACGAACACCGATAACAGCGATCGTTCGGACAACAGCCAGCGCACCGACACCACGACCAACACCGATAACAGCCAGCGCACCACCACGAACACCACCACCAACAACACCGACGCGTCGGACAACAGCGACCGTTCGGACAACAGCACCACCAGCACCAACAACTCGCGCGACAACTCGGGCCAGAACCGCAGCTCGGGCAACTCGGCCGCTTCGGCTGCCGCGTCGGCCGCCGCCAACAACGGCGGCGATGCGACCTCGAACATGTCGAACTCGTTCAACACCTCGAGCGCGAATGCGACCAGCAACCTGACCGGCACCGTGACCGGCAACAACATCAACAACATCGGCAACGTCGCCGCCAACAGCGGCAACGCCAACGGCGCACGCGGCAACGGCGCAGCCGGCGGCGCGGCCAACGGCGGTGACGCCAGCGGCTCGAACGGCGCGGCCGGCGGTTCGGCTTCGGGCGCCAGCGGCGCGGCCGGCGGCGCAGGCGCGTCGGGCATGAGCGGCGCAGCCTCGAGCGGCGCAGCCTCGGTCGGCAACGCAGCCGGCGGCGCAGGCGGCGCAGGCGGCAACACCGGCAATGCCGACACCGGCAACGGCGGCGCGGGCGCAGCCGGCGGCGCAGGCGGTGCGGGCGCGGCAGGCGGCATGGGCGGCAACGGCGCCGCGGGCGGCGCAGGCGGCATGGGTGCGGGCGGTAACGCCGGCGGCGCTGGCGCGGCCGGCGGCATGGGCGGCGCTGGCGGTTCCTCCGCCGCTACCGGCGGCATGGGCGGCGCCTCGGGCGCCACCGGCGGCGAAGCCGGCGGCTCGAGCGCAACCGGCGGCGCAGGCGGCGCGGGCGCCGCAGGCGGCGGCGCAACCGGCGGCCTGGGTGGCGCAGCCACCGGCGGCATGGGCGGCAGCACCGGCGCGCAAGACGGCGGCAACGGCGGCAGCGCCGGCTCGACCACCTCGGGCGCCGGCGGCATGGGCGGCGGCTCGGGCGCCACCGGCGGCGCGGGCGCTGCCGGCGGCATGGGCGGCGCAGGCGGCGCGGCAGGCGCAACCGGCGCGGCCACCGGTTCGACCGCATCGTCGAGCGACACCGCCAGCGGCGGCATGGCCTCGAACGGCGACAACACCACCACCTCGGGCGCCGGCGGCATGCCGGGCAGCTCGGAAGCCGGCGGTGCAGGCGGCGCCAGCGGCGCGGCGGGCAGCACCAGCGGCGCGGTCTCGGCCGGTTCGGGCAGCACCGGCGGTTCGGCCAACACCGGCGGTGACGCCATGTCCGGCGCCGGCGGCACCGGCGGCGCAGGCGCTGCGGGTGGCGCAGGCGGCTCGGGCGCTGAAGGTTCGGCAACCGGCGGCGCCGGCGCAGCAGGCGGCGCGGCCACCGGCGGCATGGGCGGCGCAGGCGCGGGCCTGAGCGGCACTGGCGGCGCAGGCGCCTCGGGCACCGGCGGCGCAGGCGCCTCGGGCACCGGCGGCGAAGGCGGCATGGGCGGCGCAGGCGCGGCAGGTTCGGCCACCGGAGGTACCGGCGGCGCAGGCACCTCGAACGGCGGCGCAGGCGCTTCGGGCACCTCGACCGCTGGCGCGGGCGCGGCAGGCGGTGAAGGCGGCATGGGCGGTGCAGGCGGCTCGGGCGGCGACGGCGGCATGGGCGCAGCCGGCGGCGCAGGCGCGGCAGGCGGCGAAGGCGGCGCGGGCGCGGCAGGCGGCACCGGCGGCAACGGCGCGGCAAGCGGCTCTTCGTCGAACACCAGCGGCTCGGGCGCAGCAGGTGGCGCCGCCACCAACGGCGATTCGGCCAGCGGTTCGGGCACCTCGGGCGCGGCCACCGGCGGTAACGGCGGCGCAGGCGGCCAGGGCGGCACCTCGACCGGCGGCGCAGGCGGCATGGGCGGCTCCAACACCGGCGGCGACGCCACCGGCGGCAACGGCGGCATGGGCACCGGCGGCAACGGCGGCACCCAGAACGTGACCACCGGCGCCTTCGACATGTCGAACGCCATGTCCAACGTCGCCTCGGGCGCAGCCGGCATCTCGGTGATCAGCCAGAACAACGGCTTCTCCTCGCTGATCCAGCAAAGCGTCAACGTTCAGTCGAACATGAACGTGGGCAGCGGCCAGTAATCCAGGCCCGGAACCGCGGCGCGTCCTTGGGCGCGCTGCGGTTTTCTCAACCAGGGGAGATCACATGAAACCTGTGTACCGAATCATGCTGGCGGCGCTGGTCGCGCTCCCGTTCGGGGCCCAGGCCGCCGAACCGGAGAAGCTGCCGGTCCGAATCAGCTTCCTGTCCGAGGTGAACGTGGCCCCGGCGGCGCGCGGCGTCGCCAGCAGCTGGGAAGCGAGCGACAGCGCGCGTCTCGAGCGCACTACCGGCAAGGACGACACCATGCACGCGGAGTCGGTCCTCGGCGGCACCGTCGGCAACAACACGGCGGTCAACACGGTGAGCGGCAACAACGTCATCGACAGCGGCTCCTTCGCGAACTCGCAGGGCCTGCCGGTGGTGATCCAGAACAGCGGTTCGAACGTGCTGATCCAGAGCGCCACGACCATCAACCTGCGTCTGCAATAGGCCTCATGAACAAGACCTTCGCCATTGGCACTGTCCTGTGCGGCGTGTTGCTGGCGCCCCGGTGCCCGGCCTCGACAATCGATTTCGCGGTCGGGCAGCGGGCCAACGTGCCGGTCACCAGCCTCAAGGAAATCAAGTTTCGCAGCACCACCCGCCAGCAGTTCGACTTCAGCTGCGGCTCGGCCGCCGTCGCAACCCTGCTGACCTACCATTTCAACACCCCGGTGACGGAAAAGGCGGTCTTCGACCAGATGTACGCCAACGGCGACAAGGCCAAGATCCACAAGCAGGGCTTTTCCATGCTGGACATGAAAAACTTCCTGGCTTCGAAGGGCTTCATCGGCGACGGCTTCCAGCAGCCGCTCGACAAGCTGCTCGAAGCGAAACTCCCGGCCATCGTCCTGATCACCGATCGCGGCTACAACCACTTCGTCGTCATCAAGGGCGCCGAGGACGGCCGCATCCTGCTCGGCGACCCGTCCGCCGGCACCCGCTCGGTCACACGCGAGCGCTTCATGGAGCTGTGGACCAACCGGCTCCTGTTCGTCATCTACAAATATCCCGGCCAGGTTGCCTTCAACGTTCCCGAGCAATGGCGCGCCGCACCGCGCGCACCGCTGGGCAACGGCATCAACCTGGAACAGTACAGCCAGAGCCTGCCGAAATTCGGCCCTGGCGACTTTTGAAAGGATTTACCATGCAATGGCTCACACACGCATGCCGGGCCTTGCTGGCCACACTGCTCGCCGGGGCCTGCGGCGCCTCGCTTGCCGCCGACGGCCCCGAGGGCTGGACGGCGGTCGACGCCGACACCCTCGACGGCGCGCGCGGCGGCTTCGAGACGCCGGGCGGCCTCAATCTCTCGCTGGGGATCGAGCGGGTCGTTTCGATCAATGGCGAAGTCATGTCGCGCACCAATGTCGCGATTTCCGACCTGGGCACCGTCTCGGCCGACCAGCTGGCCCAGGCCCGCGATGCCTTGGGCAGCGCCCGCCTGATCCAGATCGGCAACGGCAATATGGTCGCCCCCGACCTGGGCCTGGCCAATGGCGCCACCTTGGTCCAGAACACCCTGAACGACCAGACCATCCAGACCTACACCACGATCACCTCGACCGTGAACAGCATGGCCCTGATCAAGGACCTGAATTTTCACTCGACGATACGCGACGCAATCGTGCGCTCGGCAGGAAACCTGTAGTATTGCAATATTATTAATTTGCCGACGGAGAGACGGATGTATATCCCCCTTGCGCGCATCAAGGCCGCCGGACTGGCGGCCATGTTGATGGCGCCGGTCGCCCATGCGCAGCAGACCCCTGGCACAGAGCAGGACCGCAGCCAGGAACTGGCCACCCTGAAAGCCGAACTGGCCGCCCAGCGCGAGCTGGTCGACCGCTTGATGCGCGAACTGCAGGCGCAGCGCGCCAAGATCGAACGCATCGAAGAACGCCGCGACGACGCGACGCCGGCGCTGGCCGATGCGATCGTCCTGCCGCCGCGCATCGAAGACCGCCTGCTGGACGAGCAGCGCGGCACGGGCGGGCAGAACGGCGGTGCGCCCAACAACGGCGCGCAGAACAACGGCCAACAGAACAATCAGCAGAACAAGGCGCAGGCCAACAAGGTGGCGCAGAACCAGCAGCAGCAAAACCAGCAGCGGCCGCCGACCAATCCGCCCCCATCGACCCCGGCCCCGGTGGGCGGCCAGGCCCCGGCCCAGCCGGCGGCGCGTAACCAGTCCCCCGCCCAGAACACCGCGAGCCGCAACCCGAACGACCAGCGCCCGCCGGAAGTGGCGCCGCTGTTCGAGGCGCCCGGCGTGCTGACCCCGCGCGGCAAGTACATCCTCGAGCCGGCGCTGCAGTTCGGCTACTCCTCGAGCAACCGCGTGGCCCTGGTCGGCTATACCGTGATCCCGGCGCTGCTGATCGGCCTGGTGGACGTGCGCGAGGTGAAACGCAACACCTTCACCGGTTCGCTCACCGGCCGTACCGGCCTGAGCAACCGGATGGAGGTCGAGCTCAAGGTGCCGTATGTGTACCGTTCGGACGCCACCGTCAGCCGCGAGATCTTCACCGGCACCGCCGCCGAGCGCGTCTTCAGCACCAGCGGCAAGGACCTGGGCGACGTCGAGATCGCCACCCGCTACCAGCTCAACAACGGCGGCGCGGACAAACCCTATTACATCGGCGGCCTGCGCTACAAGTCGACCACCGGCAAGGACCCCTTCGAGGTCGTGACCGACTGCCAGACCCGCTGCATCGGCGAAAACGTCACCGGCACCGGCCTGCCGCTGTCGCTGCCGACCGGCTCGGGCTTCCACTCGCTGCAGGGCAGCCTGACCTGGCTCTTCCCCTCGGACCCGGCGGTCTTCTTCGGCAACATCAGCTACCTGCACAACTTCAAGCGCAGCAACGTCACCCGCCTGGTGCGCGACGGCGTGCGCGAGCCGCTGGGCGAGCTGGAACCGGGCGCCATCATCGGCTTCAACTTCGGCATGGGCCTGGCCCTGAACGAGAAGGCGTCGCTGAGCCTGGGCTACGACCACAGCACGGTGGGCCGCATGAAGCAGAACGGCCGCACGGTGCCAGGCTCGGTGCGCACCCAGCTGGGCACCCTGCTGCTGGGCTATTCCTACCGCCTGAGCGAGAAGCGTTCGCTGAGCGTGGCGGTGGGCGCCGGCGTGACCCGCGACACCCCGGACGTCTCGCTGACGGTGCGCATGCCCTTCAGTTTCTGATCGATTGCAGGATGCTCCTGCCCACCTTTGGAGACGGGCGGTGTGGGTAAAAGTTGACGGTGCGCACGATTGAAAAATTCTTGTCACCGTTTTAAAAAATTGTCTCTATAATCACTTTTGCAATGTTAAGCGCACCATCGGTCCTGAACCCCTGGGTACGCGAACAGGGCGATAACACAGATAAACTTAATGAGGGAATTACCATGGCGACTGGCACTGTAAAATGGTTCAACGATGCTAAAGGTTTCGGCTTCATCACCCCGGACGGCGGTGGCGAAGACGTCTTTGCGCACTTCTCGGCTATCAATGCGAACGGTTTCAAGTCGTTGGCGGAAAACCAGCGCGTGAGCTTCGACATCACCGCCGGCCCGAAGGGCAAGCAGGCATCGAACATCCAGGCGCAAGCACAGTAAGCACGCCGCCCCTTCGAGGGCAGGTCGATCAGGGCACGTCCAAGGACGTGCCCTTGTCTTTTCCGGCCGCACTTCCCCCTTTAATTGGGGTTAATTGGGGTCAGAGTCAAATTGTTTGCCAATTGATCCTGCGATCTGCCGCGTGAGCATCAAAAACTACTCCTCCGCCATTGCCACAAGACTCTTAGCGAATAATTTGACTCTGACCCCAATTAGGTTTGCCGCGCTTGCCGCCCACCCAAATGAGGGTCAGAGTCGAATTGTTGGGTACGATCTTCAACTCAATTGGCCGCTATGAAGATCAATTGGGCGACGTCCGTTGACGGCAGAATGTTGGTGAATAATTTAACTCTGACCCTCATTGTTGGTCAGGTCCAGCCTTGCAGCACGGTGAGTAGGGAGGCACCGACCAGGACGGCGCCTACCGCGCGTGCCGCCGCCAGTCCGGCGCGCGGGTTCCCGCCCAGCCAGCGCTGGGCTCGCAGCGCGCCCGCCGCCACCGTGCCGTAGACCATCGCCTGCGTCAGCGCCGTGATCAGGCCGAGCAGCGCGGCCTGGGTCCACAAATGGCCGCGTTCCGGATGCAGAAATTGCGGGAAGATCGCCAGCATGAAGACATAGGCTTTCGGATTGAGCAGGCAGGTGAGCATCCCCTGCAGGAAGACCGGGCCGCCCCGTCCCGCACGCGCTTGCGGCAGCGCCACGCCTTCGCGCGAGCGCAGCAGGTTCCAGCCGATCCAGGCGATGTAGACGGCGCCGGCCAGCAGCACGGCGTTGAACAGGGGTGGCCACACTGCCAGGATGGCGGCCACGCCCAGTACGCCCATCAGGACGTGGGCCACGCCGCCCAGCATGATGCCGCCGACCGCCGCCATTCCCGCGCCATTCCCGCCGCGCAGCGAGCTGGCCAGCACGAAGGCCATGTCGAGGCCGGGCAGCGCGATCACGCCGAAGACGACCACGAAGAACAGCCCCAGTTGTGCGAAGTCCGCCATTGTTTTTCTCCTTTTCGATAACACTGCGGATGACAAAACAGCACGATAAGGGCGAATCAGGACATAATCGGTCCTGATTTTCTGGAGCTCGAATGAAACCGACGACCCGCGTGCTGGCGGTGCTGGAACTGCTGCAGGCCCATGGCCAGGTCAGCGGCGCCGAGATCGCGGCGCGCCTTGAGGTGGACGTGCGCACCGTCCGGCGCTACATTGCCATGCTCGAAGAGATGGGCATCCCCGTGACGGCCGAACGCGGGCGCGCCGGCGGTTACGCGCTGGTGGCCGGGTTCAAGCTGCCGCCGATGATGTTCAGCGAGGAGGAGGCCCTGGCCCTGTCCGTCGGCCTGCTGGGCGCGCGCAGCCTGGGGCTGGAGCGCGCCGCGCCGGCCATTGCCGGCGTCCAGGCGAAACTGGAACGCACCATGCCCGCCCTGCTGCGCGAGCGCGTGCGCGCGGTGGCCGAAACCGTCCAACTGGATGTGCGGCGCGCGGCCACCGGCGCCGGCAGCGCCGCGCTGGGCATCCTGTCGGTGGCGGCGCGGGGTCAGGAGCGGGTTCACCTCAACTACGTCGATGCGGCAGGCAGCACGACCCGGCGCGACATCGATCCCTACGGCCTGGCCTACCACGGCGGCTGCTGGTATGTGGTCGCACACTGCCACCTGCGCGCCGACCTGCGCTCCTTCCGGCTCGACCGCATCGATGCGCTCACGCCCCTCGGCCGGCGCTTCGAGCGGCCGCGCGGTTTCGATGCGCTGGCTTACCTGGTGCGCTCGGTGGCCACGCTGCCGCGCGCGGTCGCGATCGAGGTGCTGCTCAAGACGACCCTGGCAACCGCGCAGGCGCAGTTCTTCGACACCATCGGCGTGTTCGAACAGGTGGAGGATGGGGTGGTGATGCACAACCAGTCCGACGATATCGACTGGTTCGCACGCCAGTTGGCCGCCCTGCCCTTCGGCTTCGAGATCAGGAAGCCGGGCGCATTGCGCGATGCGGTGCGGGCGTGTGCACACAATCTCCTTGCGCAGCTCTAGCGCGGGCCAGCAGCCAGGCGCGTTCGACCTCATTCCCGGCCAGGCCGGCGGCGTGGACGTAAGCAGCACTGGCCGCATGCATGTCGCCCAGGCGAAGGTGGAACGCGGCGCGCGCGGCATGCAGGTAATGCGAGCCTTCCATGTCGTCCAAGTGTTCCAGCGCGCGCAGTCCTTCCTTCGGGCCACTGGCCATCCCGTGGGCGACCGCGGCGTTCATGCGCACCACCGGCGTGGGAAGGTGGCGCAGCAGGGCGCCGTAGAGGGCCGCGATCTGCGCCCAGTCAGTAACTACAGCGCGTGCCGCCTTGCTGTGCAGGGCCGCGATGGCGGCCTGGATCTGGTAGGGCCCGGAACGGCGCAGCGCCAGCGCTTCGTCGAGGATGGCCAGGCCTTCGCGGATCGCATCGCGGTCCCACAAGGAGCGATCCTGCTGTTCCAGCGTCAGCAGCTCGCCCACGTTTGAAACGCGCGCCGCACTGCGCGCATGGGTAAGCAGCATCAGGGCCAGCAGGCCCCGCACTTCGGCGTCGGCCGGCATCAGCTCGCGCATCAGGCGTCCCAGGCGGATCGCCTCCTTGCACAGGTCCAGCCGCACCAGCCGCGCGCCCTCGGTCGCCGCATAGCCTTCGTTGAAGACCAGGTAGATCACCTGCAGCACGATGGCCATCCGCCCGGGCAGCTCGCTTTCAACGGGAATCACGAAGGGGATGCGGGCTTCTGCGATCTTGCGCTTGGCGCGCACCAGGCGCTGGGCGGTCGTGGCCTCGCTCTCGCAGAAGGCGCGGGCGATCTCGCGCGTGGACAGGCCGCACAGGGTGCGCAGGGCCAGTGCGCTCTGCGCGCGCGGATGCAGGGCCGGATGGCAGCACACGAAGATCAGGCGCAGCCGGTCGTCGTCCAGCTGTCCCTCGTCTTGCTCCTGCGGCGGCTCGGCCTCGAGACGGGCGAGCACCGCGCCCGAATCGTCCAGGGTGCGCGCCGCGCGGCGCAGGATGTCCAGGCCGCGGTTGCGCGCCACCGTCGTCAGCCAGCCCGCCGGATTGTCCGGCAAGCCGTCGCGGGGCCAGCGTTCGAGCGCCCGGGCGTAGGCGTCCTGCAGCAGGTCCTCGGCAAGGCCGATGTCGCCGAAGCGGCGGATCAGCCCTGCCAGCACCTTGCCGCCCTCGCGCCGGCAGACTTCGCCGATGACGCGCGCTTCCACGGGCTTCAGCCGTTATGGACGAGTGGCCGCAGTTCGATCGATCCCTGCGCGGCCGAGGGGCAGCGGGCCGCCCACTTGATGGCCTCATCGAGATTGTCGCATTCGATCAGCATGTAGCCCCCGAGCTGCTCCTTGGTCTCGGCAAACGGCCCGTCGCTGCAGACCACCTTGCCGCCGCGCAGCCGCACCGTGGTGGCAGCGTGGACAGGGGCCAGCTCGGAGCCGCCGCGCAGGACGCCGGCCGCCTCCATCTCCTGCGCATAACGGCCATACTCGGCCATCAGGGCGGCCAGGCCGGCCTCCGGCATGTCGCTGTACAGCTGCTCGTCGGCGTAGATCAGGGTCATGTATTCCATGCTCGTTCTCCCAAAAGGTCACCCGGACGTCCGGGCGCTGGCATGACGAATGACATTGCCGCATATCGACAGAAATGTCGACGGGGGAGAACAAAATGTTAGTGCTTGTGCCCGCAGCCGCCATGGACCGGCGCGCCCGGCAGCCCGGTACCCGGTTCGCGGCCGCTATCGCCTGCGAAACCGGCCGCGTGCAGGCGGTCGAGGTACTGCTGCCACAGCGAGCCCTGCTCGCTGCCCAGCTTGTGCAGGTAGTCCCAGGTGAAGATGCCGCTCGCGTGGCCATCGTCGAACAGGGGCTTGATCGCGTAGTTCCCGACCGGCTCCACGCCCGTGATGCCGACTTCTCGCTTGCCGACCTGCAGCACTTCCTGGCCGGGTCCATGGCCCTTCACTTCGGCAGAGGGCGAGTACACGCGCATCAGCTCGAAGGGAATCGAAAAGCTGCTGCCGTCGTCGAAGGCGATTTCCAGCACGCGGGATTTCTGGCGGACGGCGATGTCGGTTGGGTTGGGCATGGATGCTCCTCTTATTGGTTGAAACGCTTGGCGATGGCTTCTTGCAGCGCCGGCAGCAGCGCACGGCGCTCGGCCAGCGTGGCTGCGTCAGTCTGGCGCGCGGCCTGGGCCCACACCGGCGCCGGGAAATGCGCATCGTCCGCATAGCGCGGAATCACGTGCCAGTGCAGGTGCGGCACCACGTTGCCGAGGCTGGCCACATTGACCTTCAGCGGACGCATGACGTCGCGCACCGCCAACTCGACCTGGTAGACGGCCTCGTTGATCAGCAGGCGGTCTTCACGCGACAGGTCGCTCATCTCGCGCACGTGGTCGCGGAGAATCACGCGGCAGAAGCCCGGATAGGCCGCATCGTCCACGAGGATGACCGAGAATTTATCCCCCTGCCAGGCGACCGGCACGCTCAGTTCGCACAGCTCGCAGCCGGGCTGCCTCAAAGGCGCCGTCATACCAGCACCCTTTCGATGCCGCCGTTGTTGGCGCGCGCGACGTAGTCCGGCAACCAGTTCTCGCCCAGCAGGTGGCGCGCCATCTCGACCACGATGTAGTCGGCGGTGGTGCCGGAGTCATGGTTGTAGCGCGACAGGCCCTGCAGGCAGGACGGGCAGCTGGTCAGGATCTTGACCTCGCCCTTGAAGCCGTCCTCGCGCAGCTTGTCGGCGCCCTTCTCCATCTCGCCCTGCTTGCGCGAGCGGACCTGGGTCGCGATGTCCGGGCGGCTCACGGCGAAGGTGCCGGATTCGCCGCAGCAGCGGTCGTTCTTCTCGATCTTCACGTTGTCCACGGTGGAGACCAGCGCGTTCACGGTCTTGATCGAATCCTGCAGCTTCATCGGGGTGTGGCAAGGGTCGTGGTACATGTAGCGGGTGCCGGTGACGCCTTCCAGCTTGACGCCCTTCTCCATCAGGTATTCGTGGATGTCGATGAGGCGGCAGCCCGGGAAGATCTTGTCGAACTCGTAGTTCGCCAGCGAGTCGTAGCAGGTGCCGCACGACACCACGACCGTCTTGATGTCGAGGTAGTTCAGCGTGTTGGCCATGCGGTGGAACAGCACGCGGTTGTCCGTCACCATCTTGTCGGCCTTGTCGTACTGGCCGGCGCCGCGCTGGGGATAGCCGCAGCACAGGTAGCCCGGCGGCAGCACGGTCTGCACGCCCACTTCCCACAGCATCGCCTGGGTCGCCAGGCCCACCTGCGAGAACAGGCGCTCCGAACCGCAGCCCGGGAAGTAGAACACGGCCTCGGTGTCGGCATTGGTCGCCTTCGGATTGCGGATGATCGGGATGACCTTGTCGTCCTCGATGTCGAGCAGGGCGCGCGCCGTCTTCTTCGGCAGGTTGCCAGGCATCTTCTTGTTGATGAAGTGGATCACCTGCTCGCGCACGGGCGCCTTGCCGGTGGTCGGAGGCGGGGCTTCGACCTGCGGCTTGGCCAGGCCGCGCAGCATCTGGTTGCCCAGGCGCTGGGCTTTGTAACCCCAGTCGACCATCACCTTGCGGGTGGCGTTGATGGTGGTCGGGTCGGTCGCGTTCAGGAAGAACATGGCCGCGCGGTTGGCCGGCTTGAAGCTGCGCTTGTCCATCTTGCGCAGCAGGTTACGCATATTCATCGAGACATCGCCGAAGTCGATGTTGACCGGGCACGGCGTCACGCACTTGTGGCACACGGTGCAGTGGTCGGAGACGTCCTCGAACTCTTCCCAGTGCCGGATCGAGACGCCGCGGCGGGTCTGCTCCTCATACAGGAAGGCTTCGATCAGGGCCGAGGTCGAGAGAATCTTGTCGCGTGGGGAGTACAGCAGGTTCGACTGCGGCACGTGGGTGGTGCAGACCGGCTTGCACTTCCCGCAGCGCAGGCAGTCCTTGATGCTGTTGGCGATCTCGCCGATGTCGCTCTGCTGCATGATGAGCGATTCGTGGCCCATCAGGCCGAAGGACGGCGTGTAGGCGTTGCGCAGGTCGGCCGACACGGCCGTCGTGTTGAGCAGCTTGCCCTTGTTGAAGCGGCCTTCCGGGTCGACGCGGTTTTTATACTCGCGGAATTCGCGGATCTCTTCGTCCGTCAGGAATTCCAGCTTGGTGATGCCGATGCCGTGTTCGCCCGAGATCACGCCGTCCAGGCTTCTGGCCAGCTTCATGATGCGCTCGACGGCCTTGTGGGCGTCCTGCAGCATCGCGTAGTCGTCCGAGTTCACCGGCAGGTTGGTGTGCACGTTGCCGTCGCCTGCGTGCATGTGCAGGGCGACGAAAACGCGCGAACGCAGCACGCGCTTGTGGATCGCCGTGCACTCGTCGAGGATGCATTTATAGGCGGCGCCGTTGAAGATCTGGCGCAGCGGGGCGCGCAGCTCCTGCTTCCAGGAGGCGCGGATGGTGTGGTCCTGCACCACGTCGAACAGCAGCGCATCCGGCTGCGTACCGATGCGTCCGTCGAGCGTCTGGGACAGTCCGTCCAGGCCCAGCTCATCGAGCTTGCTGCGCACGTCGCGCAGCGGTGCGTCCAGGTTGGCCAGGATGAAGCTCCAGCGCGCCTGCACCAGCTCCACCAGCGCCACCGCCTGTTGCGGACGGTCGCCCAGGATCTCGGCGCGGTCGACGGTGTCGCCGGTGGCGTCGTCGCTCTTCTCGATCGGCAGGTGCTCGTTCGACAGGTACTCGTGCAGGGCTTCGGCCAGCTGCAGCTTGTTCTTGATCGACAGCTCGACGTTGATGCGCTCGATGCCGTCGGTGTACTCACCCATGCGGTTCAGGGGAATCACCACGTCTTCATTGATCTTGAAGGCGTTGGTGTGGCGCGCGATCGCCGCGGTGCGGGCGCGATCCAGCCAGAATTTCTTGCGTGCCTCAGCGCTGACGGCGACAAAGCCTTCGCCCACGCGGGTGTTCGCCAGGCGCACCACTTCCGAGGCCGCGATCGCCACCGCGTTCTCGTCGTCGCCGACGATGTCGCCGAACAGCGCCATCTTGGGCAGCACGCCGCGCTTGGACTTCGTCGCGTAGCCGACCGCGCGCAGGTAGCGCTCGTCCAGGTGTTCCAGGCCCGCCAGGCGCAGGGTCGCGAAGGCCGGATCGCCGTTCTTCGGCAGGCTGTCGAGGTAGTCCTTGATCTCGACGATCGACGGGATCGCATCGCGCGCCTGGCCGAAGAATTCCAGCGCCACGGTGCGGGTGAACTTCGGCATCTTGTGCAGGATCCAGCGCGCCGACGTGATCAGACCGTCGGTGCCTTCCTTCTGGATCCCCGGCAGGCCGGCCAGGAATTTGTCGGTGACGTCCTTGCCCAGGCCTTCCTTGCGGAAGCGCCGGCCTTCGATGGCCAGCGTCTCGGTGCGGAAGGGCTCGGCCCTGGCCGCCCCGCGCAGGGTCGGATGCGTCCATTCCAGCTTGAAGGTGGCGACCGGCGCGTCGTGGATCTTGGACAGGTTGTGGTCCATGCGCGTGACTTCCAGCCAGTCGCCGTTCGGGTCGACCATGCGCCAGGACGCCAGGTTGTCGAGCGCCGTGCCCCACAGGACGGCCTTCTTGCCGCCCGCGTTCATGGCGATGTTCCCGCCGATGCAGGAAGCGTGCGCCGAGGTCGGATCGACCGCGAACACGAAGCCGGCTTTCTCGGCCGCCTGCGAGACGCGCTGGGTGACCACGCCGGCATAGGTGTGGATGGTCGCGTACTCGCGGTCCACGCCGGGCAGGCGTTGCAGCTCGACCTCGCCGATGCCGATCAGTTTTTCGGTGTTGATCACGGCCGACATCGGCGTGAGCGGAATCGCGCCGCCCGTGTAGCCGGTACCGCCGCCGCGCGGGATGATGGTCAGGCCCAGTTCGATGCAGCCCTTCACCAGGCCGGCCATCTCTTCTTCGCTGTCGGGCAGCAGGACCAGGAAGGGGTATTCGACGCGCCAGTCGGTGGCATCGGTCACGTGCGAGACGCGGTGCATGCCGTCGAAGCGGATGTTGCGCTTGTCGGTATAGGCGCCGAGCACCTGCTTCGCGCGCTTGCGCAGGTCGTAGGTTTCGCGGAACTCGCGCGCGAAATCGTCGACCGCCTTGCGCGCCGCCCCCAAGAGCTGCTCGACGGCGGCGCTGCGCGCGCTTGCCGCCTGCGGGTCGCCTTCTTCCGCGTCCACGGTGGTGCGGCGCTTGTCGACTTCGCCCAGGCGGTGATGCAGAGCGTCGATCAGCTTCTGGCGGCGCTTCGGGTTATCCAGCAGGTCGTCCTGCAGGTAGGGATTGCGGCGCACCACCCAGATATCGCCCAGCACCTCGTACAGCATGCGCGCCGATCGGCCGGTCTGGCGGGCGCCGCGCAATTCGTCCAGCAGGCGCCACGAGGATTCGCCCAGCAGGCGGATCACGATTTCGCGGTCCGAGAAGGAGGTGTAGTTATAGGGGATCTCGCGCAGGCGTGCAGGAGCATTGTCGGCGAGCAGGGTATGGATGTGTGCGGGCGCGTTCATGGATGCAGGGCGTCGTTCAGACGTGTCCGAAGGAGGTTCATTCTAGCTTATTGCGCTGCACCACGCTGGGGAGGGGAAGGAATACTACAGAGGCCGGCACAAGAAAATTCCGAAACAGCCTCAGGAATGCAAATTTCGTTTGCACAAAGGGGCTATCATGCATCATTCGTTTGCACGCGTGGCGATAATGGCATATTGCATAAGGAAAGGTGATCTTTCGGCGGTTGTGCGCGATGCTCACGGTTGACGCCCATCTCGACAAGGAAAGGAATCCACGTGCCCAGCTGTGAAGACATCGCCCTGCTCGCGCAGTACAGCGAGACCATGAACCGCAAGATGTACGATGCGGCGGCCACGCTGTCGGCCGAGGAAGTAAGCGCAGACCGCGGCGCCTTCTTCGGCTCCCTGCTCGGTACCATGAACCACCTGCTGGCCGGCGATACGATCTGGCTGACGCGCTTCGCCCAGCATCCCTCCGCTTTCCGCGCCCTGGCGTCGTTGCGCGGAGCGCCGCTGCCCACCAGCCTGCGGCACTCCTTCGGCGACAGCCTGGCGGAGCTGCGCGTGCACCGCGAGCGCCTCGACGGTCTGATCGTCGCCTTTGCAAGCGAGCTGCGGCCGGCCGACCTGGACCAGACCTTCAGCTACCGGACCATGAGCGGCCAGGTCTTCCACAAGCATTTCGGCAGCGTGCTGCTGCACTTCTTCAACCACCAGACCCATCACCGCGGCCAGGCCAGCACCCTCCTGATGCAGGCGGGCGTGGACATCGGCGTCACCGACCTGCTGGTGTGGATTCCGGATTCGGCGCCTGCTTGAGCAGGCCGTCCAGCCTTGCGGTAGCAGCCGCATTCATCTGCACCGAGCGCAGGCAGTCGACGACTTCCGCGCGCACGGGCTCGCGGGTCGTCACGTTGCAGGTGTGCGCGAGCTCGACGAGGAAGTTGCGTTCGCTTGCCGGCATGGTCTCGATGTTCGGCCAGACGGCGCCGAGCTGGCTCATGGTCGATGCCGAATGCCGGCCAAGCATGAACTTGGCGCCGAGGACGCCGAAGACCGCGAGCAGGACGAGGGCGAGCAGGAGGGAGAGGATACTTGGTGGCTTGTTCATAGGCCCGCATGATACGCCACGCCGGCCTCAATCGCGCGCCGTACGCCACTCCTGCGGCTTGGCCGGTTCCTCGTGCGCGGGGCAGTTGGTCAGGCGGGTCCAGCCGTGCATCTGGATCATCTCGACATTGGTCGTGGGCGCGCTGGGTGATGCAGTACGTGCCCCGGCCCGTGATGACGCGCGTGCGGCGCGCACCGTCGCCGGTATTGTTCACCAGCTCCTCGACCTTGGGCGCCTCCCACACGCGGGGCCTGGCCATGGCATGAGCATGCTCCATGCCCTGCCGCAGCCGGATCTGCGGGCTATCGGGCGGCGCCACGATGAGCGGGCGGCTTTCCTTGCGCTGCGCCGCGCGTTTTCCACGATGGACTCGACGGCGGACGCCGGCGCTTCGGACGCCTGCGCGGCTTCCCTGGTCATGGGCGCCGGCGCCGTTTCAACGGCTGCCGGAGCGGATGGCGCCGGCCGTCCGCCCCGAGCTGTCGTGGCTGGAAGCTGCAAAAAGGCGTCGGGACGCGAAGTCAGGCTGGCCATGACGATGCAACATGGCCAAGCCTTCCACCCGCTTGTTGAGGTTTTCCTTAAGCCTCGCTATCCGGCAGCCCGGCCAGCACCTCTTCGAAGGAGGCGCTGCGCGTCAGGACCTCGACCACGACCGGCAGCGGCTCGACCCAGATGCCCGGCAGGTCGGCCTCGCCCGGATCGTCTCCCAGGCTGAAGGCCAGGGCTTCGCGCGGAGGATCGAATTGCGCATCCACGCCGGGCTTGTTGCCGCGCGGGTCGATCCGGTACCAGCCGATATCGTCCAGCCAGACCGCATTCAGCCCGTGCAGGCAATACGGAGCGCGCGGGTCGCCGGTCGCCAGGCGCTGGTAGCACAGGCCGGCCGGGATGCCGTTGGCGCGCAGCAGGGCCGCCAGCAGGTGGCTCTTGGCGTAGCAGAAGCCGACCCCGTTGCGCAGCACGCTCGAGGCGCTACAGGTGACGGGGCCGCGCCGCACGTCGGCGCTGTGCGCGATCTCGTCGCGCACGAACTCGAAGCAGGCCCGCGCGATGTCCTGCCGGCTGCCGCCGCGCGCCGCCAGCCGGTGTGCGGTGGCGCGCACCTCGGGGTAGCCGAAGTCGATGTGGCGGCTGGCGCCGAGGTAGTCCCGCGGGTCCGGGTGAAGTCCTGCATTGTCCATGCGCTGATTCTACATGCAGGCCAGGCGGGAATCAGCCGATGAGGCGCTCGAAGAAATCGCCGACCGTCTTCCAGAAGCCGTTCGGGATGTAGAGCAGCACCGCCGTCATCGTCACATAGCGCAGGAACTTCCCGATCGCCATGTACATCACACTGGGCCAGAACGGCAGGTGCAGCCAGCCGGCCAGGGTGCACAGGGGGTCGCCCACGCCCGGCACCCAGGACAGCAGCATGGTCTTGGCGCCGTATTTCTTGAGCCAGCCGAACCAGCGGCTCTGGCGCTCCTTGGCAAAGGCCACCTTGGCGCGGTAGCCGATGAAGTAGTCGACCGCGCCGCCCAGGGTGTTGCCCAGCGTGCCCACAAAAACGGCCGGCCAGAACATGGCCGGATTGGCCTTCACCACGGCGAACACCGCCGGCTCCGAGCCGAGCGGCAGCAGGGTGGCGGAGATGAAGCTGATGATGAAAATCGAGGTCAGCCCGATGCTCGGTGCGGCAAGGACGTCCAGCAACCAGGTGACGGCGGATTCGATCATTGAAGGGATGGGCTTGAGCGATTGCGATAATGGTCCATTATAATGAGGATCACTTTACGTAACGACACGATACGTTGGGCCTGCCATCCAGCCCGCCGCATCGCTACTTGAGCGCCCCGGCCACCCCCTGAGCGGAACAGTTTGCGTCGTCCGGACCCCGCCGGCCCACCCCCGCCGGCATTGCACACCCGATTGCCGACCATGACCACCGATTATCTCAAGAGAATCCTGACCGCCCGCGTCTACGACGTCGCCGAAGAAACCCCGCTCGACTACGCCCCGACGCTGTCGAACCGCCTGGGCAACCGCATCTACTTCAAGCGCGAAGACATGCAGAGCGTGTTCAGCTTCAAGCTGCGCGGCGCCTACAACAAGATGGCAAACCTCACGCCCGAAAGCCTGAAGCGCGGCGTGATCTGCGCCTCGGCCGGCAACCATGCGCAGGGCGTGGCCCTGTCGGCCGCACGCCTGGGCTGCCGCGCCCTGATCGTGATGCCGACCACCACGCCACAGGTGAAGATCGACGCCGTGAAGGCGCGCGGCGGCGCCAGCGTGGAAGTCGTCCTGCACGGCGACTCCTATACCGACGCCTACAACCACGCCCTGCTGCTGGAAAAGGAGCAGCGCCTGACTTTTGTCCACCCCTTCGACGATCCGGACGTGATCGCCGGCCAGGGCACCATCGGCATGGAGATCCTGCGCCAGCATTCCGGCCCGATCCACGCGATTTTCGTGGCCATCGGCGGCGGCGGCCTGGTGGCCGGCGTGGGCGCTTATGTCAAGGCGGTGCGCCCGGACATCAAGATCATCGGCGTGCAGACCCTGGATTCGGATGCGATGGCGAAAAGCCTGAAGGCCGGCGAGCGCGTCACGCTCACCGACGTCGGCCTGTTCTCGGACGGCACCGCGGTGCGCCTGGTGGGCGAAGAGACCTTCCGCGTGGCGAAGGAAGTAGTCGACGAGATCATCATCGTCGACACCGACGCCATCTGCGCCGCGATCCAGGACGTGTTCCAGGACACCCGCAGCATCCTCGAGCCGGCCGGCGCGCTGGCGGTGGCCGGCGCCAAGGCCTATGTCGAGCGCGCGCAGATGTCGCGCAATCCGGTCAAGAACGAGACCCTGGTGGCGGTTGCCTGCGGCGCCAACATGAACTTCGACCGGCTGCGCTTCGTCGCCGAACGCGCGGAGCTGGGCGAATCGCGCGAAGCGGTGTTCGCGGTGACGATCCCCGAGCAGCGCGGCAGCTTCCGGCGCTTCTGCGCCCTCGTCGGACCGCGCAACGTCACCGAGTTCAACTACCGCATCAGCGATTCGCGCGAGGCGCACATTTTTGTTGGCGTGCAGGTGGGCAGCCGCGGCGAGTCGGGCCTGCTGGCCCGCACCTTCGAGGAACACGATTTCCGCACCCTGGATCTCACCCACGACGAACTGGCCAAGCTCCACATCCGCCACCTGGTCGGCGGAAAAAGCGCGCTGGCCCAGGACGAATTGCTGTATCGTTTCGAGTTTCCCGAACGGCCGGGCGCGCTCATGCGCTTCCTCGACAGCATGGCGCCGAACTGGAACATCTCGTTGTTCCACTACCGGAACCAGGGCGGCGACGTGGGACGCATCCTCGTCGGGCTGCAGGTGCCGGCGGCGGAGATGGATGAGTTCAGGCAGTCGCTGGCGAAGCTGGGGTATCGGTATTGGGATGAGAGTGCCAATCCGGTGTACAAGCTGTTCCTGGGCGCATAGAAATCAGCCGATTGTTTCTGCGGCCTTTGCACGTCGCTCCGGGACTAGGCGTCCCCCTTGGCCGGAGCCCAATTCTCGTACCGCAGTGTTATCCCCACCAGCGGTACGCACCGTTTATTTGAACGCGCGGACGGCGAAGCCGTCCACCCTACGCCACAAGCGTCCTTTGTTTGCTATGAATACTCCTGATCAATCGCCACTCGGCAAAACCTCCGCCTACCAGAGCCAGTACGCCCCCGAGCTCCTGTTCCCGATTCCCCGCCTGCAAAAGCGCGAAGAGATCGGCCTGGGCGCGGGCGTCACCCTTCCCTTCTTCGGGGTCGACATCTGGAACGCCTACGAGCTGTCCTGGCTGAACATGCGCGGCAAGCCGCAGGTGGCGATCGCCACCATCACGGCGCCCGCCGATTCGCCGAACATCGTCGAATCGAAGTCCTTCAAGCTCTACCTGAATTCCTTCAACCAGACCAGGCTTGCCGGCACCGATGCCTTGGGCGAACTGCTGCGCCAGGACCTGTCCGCCGCCTTCGGCGCCCCGGTGCACGTGACGATCACGACGCCGGACGCCTTCGGCAGCCTGCAAATGGGCGAGCTCGACGGTACGCTGCTGGACCGCCTCGACGTCGAGATCGACCAGTACGTTCCTTCGCCCGAGCTCCTGAAGGCGAATACCGAAGAAGCCCCGGTCGAGGAAACCCTGGTCTCGCACCTGCTGAAGTCGAACTGCCTGGTCACCGGCCAGCCGGACTGGGGCACCGTGCAGATCCGCTACGTCGGCCCGCAGATCGACCAGGAAGGCCTGCTGAAATACCTGATCGGCTTCCGCGAGCACAACGAGTTCCACGAGCAATGCGTCGAGCGTATCTTCATGGACGTGCTGCGCCAGTGCAAACCGACCAAGCTGGCCGTCTACGCCCGCTATACCCGTCGCGGCGGCCTGGACATCAATCCCTGGCGCGCCAACTTCAGCACCGGCAAGCCGGGCAACCTGCGCACCGCGCGCCAGTAGTCGAACGCTGTGCGCTGTACTTTTTCAGCCACAGTTCGACACCGGCTGATTTAACTAAATGGCAAGTAAACGCGCTGCTCAAATTTGGGGCAAAATGCGTCTAAAAGTCGGCCCGGAGCGCTCGGCACGCCCGTTTGCGGACCTTTCTCCGTAATTTCGTATAGGAAATTGCGTATCGTGATGAAAGGGCTGTTGTATCAAAACCATACGGTTTCGCCGAGTTGCCCTCATCTGCTTTACTGTACACCCGTACAGATGCGAAATCGAATGCCGCGCCCTGGAAACAGGCCTATAATTCCGCCTCGCAAGCAGCTACCCTGTGCCACGCACACTAGTCATGACGAACCTTAGCAAAATCCTCTCACTCGAAAACGTGCAGCTGGACCTGGAAGTCTCCAGCAAGAAGCGCGCCTTCGAGCAGGCTGGTCTGATCTTCGAGAACAATTGCGGCATCGCTCGTTCGACCGTGTCGGACAATCTGTTCGCCCGCGAACGCCTCGGCTCCACCGGCCTGGGTCACGGCGTCGCCGTGCCGCACGGACGGATCAAGGGCTCGAAAAGCCTGAAGTCGCCGCTGGCCGCCTTCGTGCGCCTGCGCGAGCCGATTCCTTTCGAGTCGCCGGACGGCCAGCCGGTCAGCCTGCTGTTCTTCCTCCTGATCCCGGACCACGTCACCCAGCAGCACCTCGAGATCCTGTCGGAGATCGCCGAGCTGTTCTCGGACGAAGCGGTGCGCACGGCCCTGGCGACCGACCCGGACCCGAAATCCGTCTACGAGCGCATCATCAACTGGCAACCCAGCCTCCAGGCCTTGGGCTGAGCTATACTGAGCTGTCCTCACGGCAATCTGCCGAGCTCATATCACTATGCCCATGCTGCAAACCCCGCTGACGATCCAACGGCTGTACGACGACAACCGTGACAGCCTGCAACTCGGCTGGTTCGCGGGTTTCCCCGGCGGCGAACGCCAGATCGCGGGCGATGCCGCCTCGGCCGCCGACCAGGTCGGCCACCTGAACCTGATCCACCCGGGCCGCATCCAGGTCTTCGGGCACCAGGAACTGAATTACTACCACCGCCTGAAATCGAGCTCGCGTTCCCACGTGATCGGCGAGCTGGTCGGCGGCGGCCCGCCGGCGCTGATCATCGCCCAGGGCCTGGAAACCCCGCCCGACATCCTCGCCATTTGCGACGAGCAGAACATTCCCCTGTTCTCGACCCCGCTGCCGGCGGCGCAGGTGATCGACTTCCTGCGCGTGTATCTCTCCAAGAAGCTGGCGCAGCGCGTCATCATGCACGGCGTCTTCATGGACGTGCTGGGCGTGGGCGTGCTGATCACCGGCGACTCGGGCCTCGGTAAAAGCGAGCTGGGCCTGGAACTGATCTCGCGCTCGCACGGCCTGGTGGCCGACGACGCCGTCGAATTCTCGCGCATCGCCCCGAACATGATCGAGGGCCGTTGCCCGCCGCTGCTGCAGAACCTGCTGGAAGTGCGCGGCCTGGGCCTCCTGGACATCAAGGCGATTTTTGGCGAGACCGCGGTGCGCCGCAAGATGCGCCTCAAGCTGATCGTCCACCTGGTCAAGCGCGGCGCCCTCGACGAAGAGGTCGAACGCCTGCCCTTCCACTTCCCGACCGAGGACGTGCTGGGCCTGCCGATCCGCAAGGTTGTGATCCCCGTCGCGGCCGGCCGCAACATCGCGGTGCTGCTGGAAGCGGCCGTGCGCAACACCATCCTGCAGCTGCGCGGCATCGACACGCTGCAGGAATTCATGGAGCGGCAACGTCAAGCGATGAGCGGTGACTAACCCCCATTTGGGGTATCATCGCGCCATGCACATCGTCCTCATTACCGGCATTTCCGGCTCGGGCAAATCGGTTGCCCTCAACGTCCTGGAAGACGCAGGCTACTACTGCGTCGACAACCTCCCGCCGGCCCTGCTGCCGGCCCTGGTCTACGCGGTCAACGAAAAAGGCACCGACAAGATCGCCGTCGCGGTCGATGCGCGCAGCGCCGAATCGCTGGTGGAGCTGCCGGTCAGCGTGCGCCACCTGAAGGAAGAAGGCCACAACGTCAAGGTCATGTTCCTGACCTCGAGCACGCACTCGCTGGTGGCGCGCTTCTCGGAGACCCGCCGCAGCCACCCGCTGTCGCACGAGCTGCGCCCCGGCGAGAATCCCGCTTCACGCCGCACCCTGATCGAATGCATCGCCGAGGAACGCGAACGCCTGTCGGCGATCGAGAACCTGGGCCACGTGATCGACACCTCCGAACTCTCGGCCAACAAGCTGCGCGCCTGGATCAAGGAACTGGCCGACGTCGAGCACGCGCCGCTGACCCTGTTCTTCGAATCCTTCGCCTTCAAGGTGGGCGTGCCGCTGGATGCGGACTTCGTGTTCGACGTGCGCGCGATCCCGAACCCGTATTACGACCTGGCCCTGCGCCCGCTGACCGGCCGTGACCAGCCGGTGATCGACTTCCTCGACGCGCAGCCGAGCGCGGCGGACATGCTGGGGGATATCAAGGCGTTTGTCGCCAAGTGGCTGCCTTCGTTCAAGACGGACAACCGCAGCTATTTGACGGTGGCGGTGGGGTGTACGGGTGGGCAGCATCGGTCAGTGTACATGGCCGAGCGCTTGGGGGCTTACTTCAGTTCGACCGAACGGGTGATCGTGCGCCACCGCGAGCAGCCAAAGCACGCAGGCCATTGATCTGTAGGGTGGTCGGCTCTGCCGACCGCGCGTTCAACCAAGCCATGAATAGACGCGCCGCCTCAATTCAGCCATGAGTTGAACGCGCGGACGGCGAAGCCGTTCACCCTACAGATGGCGCAGCGGGTGAGCGTACTCAGGCCACACCGGCTCGAAGAAGCGCGCCACCATTTCCGGCGTTACCTCCTCCAGCGTCACCGGATTCCACTTCGGCTGATTGTCCTTGTCGATCACCAGCGCCCGCACGCCCTCCAGCACCTCGCCGTGCTCGAAATTGCGGCGCACCAGGTTACGCTCCATGCGCAGGCAGTCCGCCACATCGAGCGACGCACCACGCTGCAAGAGTTCGCGCGTCACGCACATCATCAGGGGCGAGCGCTGGCGCATCGCCTTCAGCGCCTTCTGCGCAAACGGATTCTCGTCGCGCGCCAGCGACGCCATGATGGCCGCCACCGAGGCCGCGCCGAAGTGCGCATCGATCACGCCGCGCTGCGCCTGCAGCTCGCTGGCGCCCGCCTGGGCCGCGAACTGCGCCGCATAGGTGCGGATCGCCTGCGGCAGCTGCGCCCCCGGCGTGGTCTCGATCAGCGCATTCAGCTCGCCCAGCTTCTCGCCAGGCACGAACACGTCGGCTAGTCCCACGTAGAGCGCATCGGCCGCGCCGATCGTCAACCCGGTCAGGCCCAGGTACTGCCCCAGCTGTCCCGGCGCATGCGAGAGGAAATGGCTGCCGCCCACGTCCGGGAACAGGCCGATGTTCACTTCCGGCATCGCCATCTTGGTGCGGTCGGTGACGATGCGCAGGCCGCAGCCTGGCCCGCCCTGGGCGATGCCCATGCCGCCGCCCATTACCACGCCGTCCATCACCGCGATATACGGTTTCGGATAGAAGTGGATCAGGTGATTGAGCGCGTATTCCTCGGTGAAGAAATCTTCCAGCAGCGCGCTGCCGCCCGTCGGCGCCACACGGCCGACGTCGTGGAAGAAGCGGATGTCGCCGCCTGCGCACAGGGCCTTCTCGCTGCTGCTGGTGATGACGACGGCGTCGATGCCGGCATCGGCCTGCCATTCCAGCAGGATCGCGGTGATGGCGCGCACCATGTCGAGCGACAGCGAGTTCAGGGCTTTCGGGCGGTCGAGCGTGATGACGCCGGTGCGGTTGGCGACGCGGGTCAGGACGTAATCGGTCATGGCAGCTTCTGTGGTCGAAAAATGATGCATTCTACCGAAGGCTGCCAGCAAATTCCTATCTTTACAATGCAAAAAGGGCGTCCCCTTAGACGCCCTTGCGGTGTTGCCGCGGAATGTGCGCGGCTGTGTTTACGCTGCTGCCGTGGTTTCGTCGATATCCGGCATGCGCTTGTGCGCGACGTGGTTATGGTCTTGCAGCATGGATTTGTGTTTTAAAACCTGCCTGTCCAGTCTGTCCATCAGCGTGTCGATCGCGGCGTACAGGTCTTGTGCGGCGCTGGCGACGTGGAGTTTCTTTCCCGATACCGATAAGTTGATTTCGGCTTTCTGCCTTTTTTCTTTTTCGGTGAGATTGTCGATCGCGAGGAACACGTGGGTATCGATCACGTGGTCGAAATGGCGGGTGATGCGCTCGAGCTTATTCTGAACGTATTCACGGATGGCGGGGGTGACTTCGAGATGGTGACCGCTGATTGTGAGGTTCATACACACTCCTTGGGAAGGTGCCCTGCCCGCGCCACAAGGTGAGTGTGGGCAGGTGCTTTACAGGGATTTGCGGAGGCTGACGGGCGGAATCTTGAGCGCTTCGCGGTACTTGGCGACCGTCCTGCGCGCAATGACCATACCTTGTTCCCCGAGCATCTCCGCGATCTTGCTGTCGGATAATGGGTTCCTAGGGTCTTCTGCTCCTGTCAATTGCGCGATGAGCGCGCGGATCGCCGTCGAGGAGGCTTCTCCCCCCGCTTCGGTGGCGACATGGCTTCCGAAGAAGTACTTCAGCTCAAACATGCCGTGCGGGGTCAGCATGTATTTCTGCGTGGTTACACGGGAGATTGTGCTCTCGTGTAGGCCTAGTGTATCAGCTATCTCACGCAAAACAAGAGGGCGCATGGCAACGGCGCCGTGACTGAAAAAGTTACGCTGGCGCTCCACAATTGCCTCGGCAACACGCAGGATCGTGTCGAAGCGCTGGCGCATATTCTTGATGAGCCACTTGGCTTCCTGCAACTGCGCGCCCATCTGGCTTTCGCTTTTTCCCTGCTTGAGCAGGTTGGCGTACAGGGAGTTCACGCGCAGCTTCGGCATCACGTCCGGGTTCAGCGAAACCGACCAGCCGTGCTTGGCGCGGCGGACGATCACGTCCGGCACCACGTAGTCCGACACGTTCGAGGCGAAGGCCGCGCCGGGATGCGGATTGCACTGGCGGACCACGGCCTGCACTTCGCGCAGGTCTTCGTCGTCGCAGTCGAGCGCCTTCTTCAGCTTGGTGTATTCGCGCTGGGCGAACCAGCTCAGGTAACCCTCGACGATTTTCAGGGCCAGGCGCCGCGTGACGAGCGGCACGCCCGGCATGCGGCGGATCTGGAGCGCCAGGCATTCGGCCGCGCTGCGCGCGCCCACGCCGACCGGGTCGAGGCTCTGGATCAGGGCCAGCGCGCAGCGCAGCTCGTCCATGTCGATCTCGAGTTCCTCGGGCAGGCGCGCGTGGATCTCGTCGAGCGGTTCTTCCAGGTAGCCGTTGTCGTCCAGGGCGTCGATCACCAGCTCGGCCAGGGCGCGGTCGCGCGCGCTGCAGCCGGTCAGGCGGATCTGCTCCGCCAGGTGTTCGCGCAGGGTGGTGCCGTCGGCTTCCAGTTGCGGGCGTCCGTCCTCGTCGTCGCCGCTGCGTGCGCCGCCGCCCTCGCCGCCCCAGTCGCTGTCGGCGTCGCCGCGCTCGCCCTGCTCGCCATCCTCATGTCCCTCGCCCTCGGCCTTGGCGCCGCCTTCTTCCTGGGCGGGCTGCGCGCTCGGCGCCTCGCCATTGGCAGGCGCCGTGTTGATGGCGCCGTCGGCCAGCAGGCGCACCGAGCGGTCGAGTGGATCGTCGAGACGCTCGAGCAGCGGATTGTCGTGCAGGATCTGCTCGATCTCCTGGTGCAGTTCGAGCGTGGACAGCTGCAGCAGGCGGATCGACTGCTGCAGCTGCGGCGTCAGCGCAAGGTGCTGCGAGGTGCGGAGCTGCAGGGACTGTTTCATTACATCCTGAAGTGTTCGCCGAGGTAGACGCGTCGCACGGATTCGTCGGCGATGATGTCGTCGGGACGGCCGGAAGCCAGCACGGCGCCCTGGTTGATGATGTAGGCGCGGTCGCAGATGCCGAGCGTCTCGCGCACGTTGTGGTCGGTGATCAGCACGCCGATGTTGCGCTCCTTCAGGAAGCGCACGATGCGCTGGATCTCGATCACCGCGATCGGGTCCACGCCCGCGAACGGTTCGTCGAGCAGCACGAAGCGCGGGTTGGTGGCCAGCGCGCGCGCGATCTCCACGCGGCGGCGCTCGCCGCCCGACAGCGACAGCGCCGGGTTCTCGCGCAGCTTTTCGATCTGCAGCTCGGCCAGCAGGGTGTCGAGGCGCTCGTTGATCTCGTTCTTGCCCAGGGCCTTGCCATTCTCGTCGCGCTGCAGTTCCAGCACGGCGCGGATGTTCTCTTCTACCGTGAGCTTCCGGAACACCGAGGCTTCCTGCGGCAGGTAGGACAGGCCCAGCACCGCGCGCCGGTGGATCGGCAGGCTCGTGATGTCGGTGCCGTTGATGTCGATCGAGCCGGCATCCGACGGCACCAGGCCGACGATCATGTAGAAGGACGTGGTCTTGCCGGCGCCGTTGGGGCCGAGCAGGCCGACCACCTCGCCGCAGTCGACCTGCAGCGAGACATCGCGCACCACCAGGCGCTTGCCGTAGCTCTTCTGCAGGCCCTTGACGACCAGGGTGCTGCAGCTGTCGCCGGCGGGTTTTTCCAGTACGGCGTTCATTGCTTGGCGCCCTCCGCCGGCGTCGTGCGGCGCGGCGCGATGATCAGGGTGCCGCGGCCGCCGCCGACCGTGCTCTTGCCGCTGGGGTCGTTGCGCACCTGGGCCACTTCACGGCGGTTGTCGTAGGAGATGAAGGGACCCTTGATCTCATTGGTCATGCGGCCGTTCTCCAGCTCGCGCACCTCGGCGGTGGTGAACAGCTTCACCAGCTCGGCGCGCTCGTCGTATTCGATGCGCTGGGCCTGGCCCTCGACCCACAGGTCGGGACCGCCGTCGCGCTTCTGGCGGAAGGTGGCGAGCTTGCCGTTGTTGGCGGTGAGCGTCACGCTCATATAGCCTTCCGGCGTTTCCTTCACCAGGGCGCGGTCCGACTTGAGCACCAGGGTGCCGCGGGTGAGCACGACGTTGCCGGTCAGGATGCGGGTCTGGGTGACTTCGTCGACGTCGAGCGTGTCGAAGTTGATCACGGCCTGCTTGAGCGAATCGGCGCGCTCCGCCGTGGCGGTGAGCGATGCCAGGGTGAGGAAAGTGGCAGCGAGTATTTTTTTCATGGTTTTGCTGGTCCTGTTGTAACGCGGCGCGGGCATTGAAAATCAGCGTTGCGCGCGCGGCGGATAGACGATCTGGCCGCGGCTGGCCAGGTGCAGCTTCTGGGTCGCGTTGTTCGCGACCATGCCGGTGCCGGTCACGGTGGCGGAGCCGAGCTGCATCTCGATCGGCTTGTCGGTCTTCATGATCTCTTCGTCGGGCAGCACCGTGAGCGCCTGGGTGCGCACGCGCAGCGCTTCGCTGGTCGGCGTGGCCGGACGCTGGATGTCGACGTTGCCGATCAGGTCGACGCGGTGTTCTTCATGGAAGATGCGGCCCTGCTTCGCCACCACCGTCATGCGCGGACGGCCCGGCGTCATGCCCTGCACCACCGGCGCATCGACCTCGGACACGTCGCCCAGCGGACGGTGCGTCAGGCGTTTGCCGGAAACGACATAGCTCGGCTTGCCGTCCTGCGTCATGCGCACGAAGGAGAAGTTCTCGACGATGTAGTCCGGCTCGCTGGACGGGCCGCCCAGGCGCGGGTCCTCGTCCTCGCCCTGCAAGACCTGCAGCAGCCAGAAGCTGCCGAAGGCGCAGAACACCCCGACCATCATGATGGTCAGGAGCTTCCAGCGGTGGGCGGTGCGTTTGTAGTTCGACGGAGCCATGCTCGTTCCTGGAAGGTCAGGCGAAGTACGGCGCCAGCGCCTGTTCGTAGTTGCCCTGGGCGCGCATGATCATGTCGCACACCTCGCGCACCGCCCCCTTGCCGCCCGCGTTGCGGGTGACGTAGTGGGCGCGGTACTGCACCTCGGGGTGGCCCGACGGCACGGTGATGGCGAAGCCCACGCGGGTGAACAGCGGCAGGTCGATCACGTCGTCGCCGATGTAGCCGCATTCCTCAGGCGTCACGCCTGTCGCTTGCAGCAGTTCGGCGAATCCGATGCGCTTGTCGTGGATGCCCTGGTAGACGTGCGAGATGCCGAGGTCGGCGGCGCGCTTGACCACGATCGGCGACTTGCGCGCGCTGATGATGGCGGTCTTGACGCCGGTCTTGTTCAGCAGCTGGATGCCGAGGCCGTCGAGCACGTTGAAGGTCTTGGTGACCTCGCCGTCCGGGCCATAGGTCAGGCTGCCGTCGGTGAGGATGCCGTCGACGTCGAAAATCATCACCTTCACGCGCGCGGCGCGCTGCATGTGTTCGAGCGGCGTCATCAGATCACCTTGGCGCGGGTCAGGTCGTGGATGTGCAGTGCGCCGACCAGGCGGTCATCGGCATCGACCACGAGCATCTGGTTGATGCGGAATTCTTCCATCACGGCGACGGCGTCGACCGCCAGCTGCTCCGGATGGACGCGGCGCGGGTTGGCGTGCATGACGTCGCGGATCAGGATGTTCGAGAAGTCGTGGTAGCGCTCGATCAGGCGGCGCAGGTCGCCGTCGGTGAACACGCCGATCGGACGGCGCTCGTCGTCGACGATGGCGGTCATGCCCATGCCCTTCTGGCTGACTTCCAGCAGCGCCTTGGCCAGCAGGGTGTCGGGGCCGACGGCGGGGATGGCGTCCCCGGTGCGCATCACGTCGCGCACGTGGGTCAGCAGGCGGCGGCCCAGCGCCCCGCCCGGGTGCGACAGGGCGAAGTCTTCCTCGCGAAAACCCCGCATGTCCAGCAGGGCCACGGCCAGGGCGTCGCCCATGGCGAGCGTCACGGTGGTGCTGGTGGTCGGGGCCAGGTTGAGCGGGCAGGCTTCCTTGTCCACCGCGATGTTCAGGTGGATTTCGGACAGCTTGGCCAGGCGCGAATGCGGCTTGCCGGTCATCGCGATCACGGGCGTGCCCATGCGCTTGATGGCCGGGAGGATCTCCAGCAGCTCGGACGATTCGCCCGAGTTCGAGATGGCGATGAAGACGTCCTTGGCGGTGACCATGCCGAGGTCGCCGTGCGCGGCTTCGCCCGGGTGTACGAACATGGCCGGGGTGCCGGTCGAGGCCAGCGTCGCGGCGATCTTGCGGCCGATGTGGCCGGATTTGCCCATGCCGGAGACGACTACGCGGCCCGTGCAGCCATACAGGAGGTCGACTGCGCGCACGAAATTGTCGTCGTCGCCGAGCCGTGCATGCAGCGCGCGGATCGCGTCCGCTTCGATGGCCAGGGTCTCGCGGCCCAGCTCGAGCACGCGCCGTGCCTGGCCCTCGTCAAAACTTTTCAGCATTATTTTTTCATGGGTTACACTCATGATGGCAGTATAGCCGAAACGCGTAAGCAAAAAACTTGCCAGTCGTAACAAACAACAACAACAACCAGTATTGGGGATAATGCATTCCGGACTTGAACTGACCCTGCTCCTGCTGGGCTGCGCCGTGCTCGGCGTGGTCGCCTTCCGGATGCTTCACCTGCCGCCGATGCTCGGCTACCTGGCCGTCGGCGTATTGATCGGCCCCCATGCGCTGGCGCTGGCCAACGACAGTCCCGCCACCCACGCGCTGGCCGAGTTCGGCGTCGTCTTCCTGATGTTTTCCATCGGGCTCGAATTCTCCCTGGCCCAGCTCAAATCGATGCGGCGCATCGTGTTCGGCCTCGGGCTCGCCCAGGTCGTATTGACGATCGTGGCGGCGATGGTGTTCGGGCTGTTCATTTCCTGGTGGGCGCCCGCGCTGCACGTGAGCTGGCAGGCGGCCTTCGCCCTGGGCGGGGCGCTGGCCATGTCCTCCACGGCCATCGTGGTCAAGATGCTGACCGAGCGGCTGGAACTCGAGAGCGAGCATGGCCGCCGCATCATCGGCATCCTGCTGTTCCAGGATCTGGCCGTGGTGCCGCTGCTGATCCTGATTCCCTCGCTGGCGCGGCCGGCCGAGGAACTGGTCGTCACGCTCGGCTGGGCGCTGGTGAAGGCGGCGTTTGTCCTGGCCCTGCTGCTGATCTTCGGGCAGAAGCTGATGCGCTTCTGGTTCACCGTCGTTGCCAAGCGCCGCTCGCAGGAGCTGTTCATGCTCAACCTGCTGCTCGTGACCCTGGGCCTGGCCTGGATCACCGAGCAGGCCGGCCTGTCGCTGGCCCTTGGCGCCTTTGTCGCCGGCATGCTGATCTCCGAGACCCAGTACAAGCACCAGGTGGAAGAAGACATCAAGCCCTTCCGCGACGTGCTGCTCGGGCTCTTCTTCATCACGGTCGGCATGCTGCTCAACCTGCAGCTGGTGCTGGAACAGTGGTGGGTGGTGCTGGCGCTGGTGATCTTCCCGGTGCTGCTGAAGTTCGCGATCATCGCCTTGCTCGCCAAGGCCTTCGGCTCGACGGACGGCGTGGCGATGCGCACGGGGCTCGCGCTGGCCCAGGCCGGCGAATTCGGCTTCGTGCTGCTGAACCTGGCCTCCGGCTCGAAGCTGATCGATCCCTTCCTGATCCAGCTCGTGCTGGCCTCGATGGTGCTGTCGATGCTGGTGGCGCCCTTCATGATCGCGAACATGGACAAGATCGTCATGAAGGTCGCGGCCAACGAGTGGATGATGCAGTCGCTGCAGCTGACCCAGCTCGCCAGCCGCACCATGAAGACCCAGAAGCACGTGATCATCGCGGGCTTCGGGCGCAGCGGCCAGAGCCTCGCCACTTTGCTGAGCGACGAAAAGCTGCCGTGGTATGCGCTCGACCTGGATCCGGAACGGGTGCAGGAAGCGCAGACGGCCGGCGCCAACGTGTCCTATGGCGACGCGGCCCGGCGCGAAAGCCTGATCGCGGCCGGCATCAACCGCGCCAGTGCGCTGGTGATCACCTTTGCCGATACGAGATTGGCGCTGAAGGTGCTGCACCTGGTGCACGAGCTGGCGCCCAACCTGGCCGTCATCGTGCGCAGCCATGACGACAGCGATCTCGATGTCCTGAAACAGGCGGGCGCCACCGAGGTGGTGCCGGAGGCGCTGGAGAGCAGCCTGATGCTGGCCTCCCACGCCCTGGTCACCATGGGCGTGCCGCTGCGGCGCGTGGTGCATCGGGTGCAGAGCGCGCGCGACGAGCGGTATGCCTCGCTGCGCGGCTACTTCCATGGCGCTGGGGATGTGTCGGACGACCTGGAGCACACCTATGTGCGGCTGCATTCGGTGACCCTGCGCGAGGGCGCGGCGGCGGTCGGCAAGCGGCTGGGGGAGCTGGGGCTGGAGGAAGTCGAGACCGAGGTGACGGCGGTGCGGAGGAATGGCAAGAGCCTGGAGGGGGATCCGGAGACGGTGCTCCTGGCGGGGGACGTGCTGGTCTTGCGAGGAGCCGGCGAGGCAGTCAGCCGCGCCGAGAGCCGGCTTGTGTAGGGTGGTCGGCTCTGCCGACCGCGCGTTCAACTACACGGCGATTTAACGCGCATCGGCCATACACACACTGTTTGAACGCGCGGTCGGCGAAGCCGACCACCCTACAAAACCGGAGCCGAATCGGCGTTTATGAAAGCGACACGACGCGGTTGCGCCCGGTGCTCTTGGCCCGATACAGCGCCGTATCCGCCTGCGCCACCAGATCCTGCGCCACACCCTCGATCGCATGATCGCGTTCGAAATCGTCCAGCGTCGCCACCCCGATCGACACCGTCACCGACACTGGCCCGCCATTGCCGACATCGACCGGCTGCGCCTCCACGCCGGCGCGGATCCGGTCCGCCACCGCGCTCGCGCTTTCCAGGTCCGCGTCGATCAGCAGCACCACGAATTCCTCGCCGCCGAAACGCGCCAGCGCATCCGAGATGCGCAGCTCGGCCTTGATGCGCTGGGCCACCTCGCGCAGCACCTCGTCGCCGGCCTGGTGGCCGACCGTGTCGTTGACCTGCTTGAAGTGGTCGATGTCGATGTACATGACCGAGATGCGGTAATCCTGGCGGCGCGCCCGTGCGATCTCTTCCACCAGGCGGCGGTCGATGTAGCGGCGGTTGTAGACGCCGGTGAGCGAATCGGTCAGGCCGATGAACTTCAGCATCTCGTTGCTGATCACGTTCTCGAGGCAGATCGCGATGATCGAGCCCATGTGCTCGATGAAGTCGGTGCCGAGGGCGGGCGTAAACCGGTTCGGGTCCGAGCTGCCCAGGTTCAGGCTGCCGATCAGGCGGGTATTGCGCAGCAGCGGCACCAGCGCCACGCTCTGCAGGCCCTCGGGCGGATGCGGGAACATCGCCTTGTGGCGCGACGGCGCATACGGCCCCAGCACCGGACGCGGGCGGCGGCCCTCGACGTGCGGGAAGCCGAGCTCGCTGGCATGCTCGCAGAAGCTCAGGTGGGGCAGCTCTTCATAGTCGACGCCCAGCTTGTGCATGACGGTGTAGATGTCCGCTTCCGGGTCGACCAGCGACAGGGTCACGATGTCGAGTTCGGAAATGACCGGCAGGGTCTGGAAAATCGTCGTCACCAGCTCCTGGAAGGTGCTCGCACCCACGATTTTCAGGTCGAATGCCTGGTGCCGGGTCATGATGGAATGGTTGCGTTCGGCCTGTTCGAGCAAGTACGCCATGCGGGAACGCAGGGTCTCGTTCTCCAACATCAGTTCTCGCGTTTGCGCGTCCGGCTCGTGCATTGAAAATTCCTTTCAGCAATAACCGTAACATTACGCCATCTTCCCGCCCTTGAAAACGAAAAACGCCCTCCGAGGGGCGATTTCGCGACACTGTGGCAGCCATGCGTCGCGCATGGCCTTGGCCACTCGTGGTTAAAAAGCCAAGGAAACTTCCAGATCCTGGCCAACGTGCAAGGTAGCGCCCTCGCCTTCGCTGACGATGGCGTTCATGCCCATGCAGACGGCGCCTTCCATGCGCGGGTTGGCGCGGTAGGTCTGGAGGATGTCGAGCGGGTCCGGTCCGGGAATGCCGGTGGCCTGGTCGATCGCGGGGATCGGGCAGCGCGCACAGGGCTTGACCGGGCGCAGCGCCAGGCCTTCGGCCGAGAACGATTCGATGTAGTCTTCCTCGAATGCTTCAAGACCGTCGACCACGAGGTTGGGGCGGAAGCGGTTCATCGGCAGCGGGTTGCGGCCGGCGATCTTCAGTTTCGCGTTCAGGTCGTCCAGCGAGGCCTGGCCGATCACCAGGATGGGGTAGCCGTCGGCGAAGCGGGTCTCGGCGGGGGCGCCGCCGGTCCACTTGGTGCTGGTGGGGCGGTGCACGTCCGGGCGGAAGCGCACCAGGCGGCAGGGGCCTTGAACTGCGTCGGAGAACCAGGCTGCGGCGGCGTCGCCGCAGTCGGCAGCAATCACGCTGTGGTCCCAGATCTGGACGGTCAAGTTGCTTGCTGCGGGGTCGTGCGCCAGCGGGAGGCGCAGCGGCGGCATGCCGGGGGCGGCCACCTCGATGGCGTCACCATCGATCCGCGACGTCACCAGCGCCATGCGCGGGTACTCGCGCTGGGTCAGGAACAGGCCTTCGCGGGTAACGAGCATCCACTCGCGGTCGTGCACGCCATTGGCCTGCAGACCGGAGATGCCGAACTGCGCCTCGGGCACGGAAATGCCGCCGCAGGACTTGATCGGGTAAATGACGAGTTCGGTAACGGTGGCCATGCTGTCGGGTCCGGAAGGCGAAGGCCGACAGTATGGCAGGGATTGCGGGGCTGCGTCAGCGCCCGGCTGCTTTCGCCTTCTCGTCGCGCTCGCGCTGCAGGCGCTCCTCGAACTTCTGCGCGGCGCCCGCGGCCAGCTTGCGGCAGCCTTCGGGGTCGATGAATGGGTTCGATTGGGCCGTCTTGGCGGCTGCCTTGCCGAAGGCATCGGTGGCCGAGGGATGGGCGGCGATCACGATGTCGCATTTCAGGGCGGCGACCTTGGCGATGCTGGCCTTGGCGCTGGCCGAACGGTCCGGGTAGCCGGGCCCCCCGGTATAGTAGAAGCCGTCGGTGGAGATCATGGTCAGGCTGTCGGCGTAGACCATGTTCAGGCATTTACCCCCTTCGCAGGATTGCCAGGTCCAGGTGATGCCGCCGGGCGTATGGCCGGGCGTCGTGTGGACGGTAAAGCGCAGCGGGCCGACGGACAGGGTTTCGCCGTCCTTTACTTCCTTCACCTGTGCCACCTTCGGGATGTAGGCGCGTTCCTTCGGGTCGTACTGCGGGTCGTCCGTCCCCGGCGTACCGTCGCGCAGCACCTGGGCGCCGTGGGCGGTGTGGACGACCGTGGCGCCACTCGCCTTCTGCAGGGCGGCGATGCCGCCCGCGTGGTCGAAGTGGGCGTGCGAATTCAGGATCAGTTTCACATCCTTCATCCTGAAGCCGAGCGCCTCGATGTTCTTCTGGATCAGGGGCGCCGACTGCGGCAGCGCGCCGTCGAGCAGGACGTGGCCCTGCGGGCTGGTGACCAGCACGGAGGATAGGCCCTCGGTGCCGACGTAATACGCGTTCCCGTAGATGTTGAAGGGCGCGACCGGTTTGTTCCATTCGGCGCAGGAACTGCAGTTGATCGCATCCTGGGCCAGCACATTGTTTGCCGCCAGCAGGAGGACGGCCGTGATCAGGATTTTTCTCATGATGTTCACTCGTCGGTTGTCAGGGAAAGACTTCAGCCGACGTAGTTGACCATGGCGGACGGGATCGTGAAACGCTTGTGGGATGAAGCGGCGTCAATATGGGACGAAATGGAAAGCCCCGCTCGATGGCGGGGCTTTCCTGGGAGTCCGAAACGATCAGACGTTGAACAGGAAGTTCAGCACATCGCCATCCTTGACGATGTACTCCTTGCCTTCCGCACGCATCTTGCCCGCCTCCTTGGCGCCCGCTTCACCCTTGTAGGCGATGTAGTCGTCGAAAGCAATGGTCTGCGCTCGGATGAAGCCGCGTTCGAAGTCGGTGTGGATCACGCCGGCCGCCTGCGGTGCGGTAGCGCCGACCTTCACGGTCCAGGCGCGCACTTCCTTCACGCCGGCGGTGAAGTAGGTCTGCAGGCCGAGCAGCGAGTAAGCGGCGCGGATCAAGCGGTCCAGGCCCGGCTCTTCCATGCCCATGTCGGCCAGGAAGTCTTTCTTGTCGGCGTCGTCCATCTCGGCGATTTCCGATTCGATCGCGGCACTGATTGCCACGATCGGCGCGTTCTGCTTCTTCGCGAATTCGGTCAGCTTGTCGAGCAGCGGGTTGTTGGTGAAGCCGGTATCGGACACGTTGGCCACGTACATCGCCGGCTTGGCCGTGATCAGGTGCAGTTCGCGGATCAGGGCCATCTCTTCGGCGTCCAGCCCCATCGTGCGGACCGGCTGGCCCTCGTTCAGGTGCGGCAGCATGCGCTCGCACATCGCCACCAGCTTGGCGGCATCCTTGTCGCCCGAACGCGCTTTCTTGTTCTCGCGGTGGATCGCCTTCTCGACGGCGCCCAGGTCGGCCAGCGCCAGCTCGGTCTGGATCACTTCGATGTCGTCGATCGGGCTGACCTTGCCGGAAACGTGCACGACGTTGTCGTCTTCGAAGCAGCGCACCACGTTGACGATGGCGTCGGTCTCGCGGATGTGGGACAGGAACTGGTTGCCCAGGCCCTCGCCTTTCGATGCGCCGGCCACCAGGCCCGCGATGTCGACGAACTCGACGATCGCAGGCACGATGCGCTCGGGCTTGACGATGTCAGCCAGTTGCTGCATGCGCGGATCGGGCACCTCGACGACGCCGACGTTCGGCTCGATGGTGCAGAACGGATAGTTCTCGGCCGGGATGCCGGCCTTGGTCAGGGCGTTGAACAGGGTGGACTTGCCGACGTTCGGCAAGCCGACGATGCCGCATTGGAGGCTCATGGGAACTCTTTCTCTCGTATAGATGCGGAGCGGAAGGAAGCCCGGCTCCAAAACCCCACATTGTAACCGCGGACGCCCCCGGCTGCCGAAAAAACCGGCGCAACACGGGCACGGCGTTGCAGTACGATCGTCAGGCTGGCCCAGTCCAGATGCCAGAATACTAAAGTGCAAGTATTCGTTACTTTCTCGCCGGCATTTATTGCTAAGATCGCCCATCCGCAGCTTTCTGTCCCAGCCATGCCCAACGACGCCTACCAGCACATCGGCGACTACATGATGCCCTCGTTCCCGCCGCAGCCGTCCGATCTCGGCTTCCTGTTCGGGACGCGCCACGGGGTGCCGGAATTCTGCGAGGCGGAGTACGCGCTGTGGCAGGAAGGCATGTTCCAGCGCCTGCTGGTCTCCGGTGGGAAGACGGGCGGCCACGCCCGGTCCGAGGCTGAACACATCGGCGAACGCTTGCTTGCGCTCGGCATGCCCGCATCCAGCCTGATCCTGGAAACCGCTGCGACCAATACCGGAGAAAACGTCCTCCTCGGCCGGGCCACGGTGGCCGAGCACATGGACGTGGAGTCGATCCGCAGCGTGCTCGTCATTGGCAAGGTCTGCTCGACGCGGCGCTACCTGATGACCTTGCAGCGCCACTGGCCCGGCCTGCGCATGTCGGTGTGTCCGGTCAATTACTTCGGCGTGCCAGTCGAGCGCTGGCACGAACATGACGAATTCCGCGCGAGGGTGCTGGGTGAGTTCGGCAAGATCCCGGGCTACCTTGATTGCGGTTTCCTGCACGAGATCGAAGGCTGCACGCCTTATCCGCAGGTGCGCCTGTGATGCGCTGGCGCAGGGTGCTCCTGCTGTTGACGATATTGATATTGGCCTACCTGGCCCTGGCCGGCGCCTGGGCCTGGACCGTGCTCGACGAGGCGCTCGCGACGAGGCCGGTCGCGGACACAGCTCCCCTATCCGCCCGGCAAACCGCCATCCTGCTGAGGGTGGAAGATCCGACCTTCTTCGAGCATGCGGGCCTGAGCATCGCGCCGGGCCAGGGGGTGGCTACGATCTCGTCGGCGCTGGCGCGCGATGTCTTCCTGGGTAGCGGCCGGCTCGATGGCATGAACGGCGCAGTTCAGCGTTTCTACCGGGGCGTGTTCAACTGCTGCAAGCGCATCGACCTGGGGCGCGACGTGATGACCCTGGTGCTGAATTCCCGAATGTCCAAGCGCGATCAGCTGACTCGCTACGTGGCGACCGTCTACATGGGAACGCACGAAGGACAGCAGGTGAACGGCCTTGCGCCAGCGGCCCGCAACTACCTCGGCAAGCCGCTCGAGGCGACGAACGAAGCGGAATTCGTGAAGCTGGTGGCGATGATCAAGGCGCCGAATCAGTATCACCCGGTGCGCGGTCCAGAAGCGCTGGCGCAGCGCGTGGCTCGTATCGAGGCCTTGCTGGCCGGGCGCTGCACACCGAGCGGATGGTTCGATACCGAGTTCAAAGATTGCGTACCGTGAACGGCCGGACCAGATCGTAATGACTTTGCGTTAAGACGTTGTAGGGTGGGCGGATCTCCGCCCACGCGTTCAACTCACGGGCGCACTGTGGCAACGCTCTCGTTAGTTGAACGCGTGGGCAAGGAACTTGCCCACCCTACGAAATCCCGGCAGCGCTTAACCTAAGGGCATTGAGGTCAGATCGGTTTAAGAAGCGACAGGTCCGGCTTGGCCACGAATTCCGCCAGCTCGTCGCGCAGGCGCTTCCCCTCCCCCATCGCGCGCTGCCAATTGCGGATGCGCTCGTCGTGGTCCAGTCCGTAGAAGGCAAAGTCTGCGCGGTCCGGCAGCTTCTTGCGCGGCAGGGTGCGCAGGAATTCCTCAGATGGCGCAACGATCAGCACATTGTCCAGCCATTCCCGATGCGCACGCGCCGCACGGCGCCACGGGAAGCCCTTGTCGAGCCAGCCCGGCACGATGTGCTGGGTGAAGTGCGGGTACAGCACCAGGTCGCTCTTCGATTCGCCCGCCGCGCGCGCGTAGGGCAAGGCCAGGTGGTAGTCGATGATGCCGCCGTCCCAGTAGCTGCCCGGCGGCAGGTCCGCAATGCCCGTCACCGGTTTCATGATCAAGGGCAGCGTCCCCGATGCCAGCAGGCTCGCCGCAAGATTCGTGTGCGTGAGCGAGGAAAAGTGGGTAGTAAAAGCGTCAAAGCGCTCGCGCAGCCAGGGCGCCTGCACGCGCGTGTCACCGATCACGACGCGCTCCATCAGGCGGCCGAGCCAGGTGCGCGAGCAGGCATTGTTCAGCGCCGCCGCAGCGAAGCCGCGCAATTCGGCGCGCGGATGCCCGGGTGCGGCGAGGCGCCCCTTGCCGCGCACCGCGAGCAGGTGCAGGCGGTGGTGCGGATGGCTGACGATGTCTTCTTCATGGCCGCGCACGAATTCACCGAGCAGGCCCTGCACCACCTTGTCGATGTCGTGCTGGGTCGGCTTCTTGCTGGCGTAGCGCTGGCCCGCGTACAGCTCGCCCAGGCGGGCGAAGGCCTTGACCGGATCGTTCTGGCAGGCGGCGGCCATGCGCCAGGCGCCGATCGAGGAACCGATGAGGACGCGCTCGCGCGGGCTTGACGGCAGCCACTCGCCAAACATCCATTGATCGAGCGCCTGGAAGATCAGCCCCTTGGGGCCGCCGGCAGCGGCCGGCACGATGGCGATGTCCTGGGCGCGCAAGCCCTGCGTGCGGATCTGGGCCAGGGCCAGCGGCCCGGCGTGGAAAGTGAGTGCCTTCATGGGCAAAATTATCGCAGGAAGAGCGCGCTTGCGCTGACTCAAGGGCGGCGCAAGGGTGCTGCGTAACATGGGTCGCTCGCCCAATGCGGAGTCGACCATGCCGTTCCGGTTTGCCCTTGTTTTACTTCTACTGTTTGCCTTCGGCCAGGCCGTGGCAAGCGACAGCGGCACCGATCGCTCGGTGGTGGTCGATCGCCACGTCCAGCACTTCACGGTCGACGCCGACGGCGCCTACCTGCTCGAGGTCGAGATGGTGAAGACGATCGCCAGCGCCACCGCCATCGAGCTGCAGGCCGAGCAGTTTATCGGCTTCAACGCCTCGCTCGATACGGTCAAATCCATCGAGGCCTGGACCACCAAGGCGGACGGCCGCTGCATCCCGGTCGGCCCCACCGGTATTCGCGAGCTGCAGGAAGCGGCATCCAGCGACGCCCCGATGTTCCAGGACACGCGCCTGAAAGCCGTCATCTTCCCCGATGTGGCGGTAGGCGACACCCTCACCCTGCGCTACACGGTGTGGCGCCACACGCCGCTCTTCCCCGGCCACTTCGAGGATTTCACCGTTGCCCGGCCCGTCCCCTACGGAGACTTCCGCCTCATCTACGACCTGCCGGCATCGATGCCCCTGCATGCGGACGCCGCCGGCTTCGCGCCCTTGAACCTCGACAGCCCGCCCGGCCGGCGCCGCTATGGCTGGCGTCACGCGGGCGGCGACGACGAACGCATCGAGCACGGTTCGGTGAGCTATCTCGACTACGGCAGGCGGCTGGCCGTCTCGACCTTTCCCGACTACGCCGCGTTCGCCCGTGCCTACCAGGAGCGCGCCGCGACGGCGGCCAGGCCGGATGCCGCACTCACCCGGCTGGCAAGCGACATCACCCGCGGCATCGATGACCCGCATGCGCGGGCGATCGCACTGTCGGACTGGGTCCGGCGCAATATCCGCTACGTCGCGGTCTACCTCGGCCCAGGAGGCGTCGTGCCGCACGCTGCGTCATCCGTGCTGGCGAGCCGCTACGGCGACTGCAAGGACCATGCCGTGCTGCTGCAAGCCCTGCTGGCGGCAAGCGGCATCGACGCCGGGCCTGCGTTGATCAATGGTGACAATGCCTACCAGCTACCCGCGGTGCCGACCCTCGGCGTACTCAACCACGTCATCGTGTACGTGCCGGAGTTGCGGCTCTACCTCGATCCGACTGCCGGCGCTGTCGCCGGCGGCTTCCTGCCGCCAAGCCTGCTCGGCAAACCCGTGCTGCTCGCCGCAAGCGGCGAATTCGCCATGACGCCCGTCTTCCAGACTGCGCCCAGCCGCACCACGACGCGCTTCGATATCGCGCGCAACGGCAGCAGCCGCTTTCGCGTCGCGCGCACCAGCGGCGGCGCCAGCGCCGAACCCTATCGTGACGCCATCCGCGCCACGCCGCAGTCCGCGCGTGCGGGGCTGGTGCGGCGCATGCTCGCGGGGCTCGGGCAAACCGGCGACGGCCTGTTCGAAGCGGGCGACACCGAGGCAAAGGGCGGCGACTTCACGGTAACGTTCTCAGGCGCGAGCGACGGCTTCGTGCAGCTGCCGGGGCCGGTAGCCTTGGCGACGACCTACAATTTCTGGGGTGGATTGGGCGACGCCGTGTTCGAGCTCGGGCGCGAACCGGAGCGGCGCCAGGACTTCATCTGCCCTGCCATCGATGCCGAGGACGAGCTGCGCTACGCACTGCCGTCGCGCACCCGCGTGCTGGCGCTGCCGAAGCCGGTGCTCGTCGACGATGGAAGGTTTTACTACCGCGCGCAGTATGCGCGGCAAGGCGACGCGGTGGTGGTGAAGCGGCGCCTGCAGTTCAGGCACACGGCGGCCACCTGCACGCCGGAGGACTACCGCCAGATGCGGCCGGCATTGACGCGCATGATGCGCGACCTGCGCGGGCAGGTGGTGGTGCAGGCGCGCTAGCCTGCGACCAGCAAGGGGGTGGCGTGATGCTCAGGCCGTATGCAACTGCATCATCGCCACATCCATCTTGCCTTCGCACGCGAGCGGAATGATGCGCAGGGCCTTGTCGATCGATTCCTCGATCAGGGTCTGCTCTTCTCGGCGCGGGCGGTGCAGCACGAAATCGGCCACGGCCTGCTGCAGGTTGAGGCTGCGCGGGTGTCCGATACCCAGGCGAAGACGCCAGTATTCCTGGGTGCCGAGCGCCGAGGTAATGTCCTTCAGGCCGTTGTGCCCGCCCGAAGAGCCGCCCTTCTTCATCTTGGCGACGCCCGGCAGCATGTCGAGTTCGTCGTGCACGACCAGCACTTCGTCCGGGTTGATCTTGTAGAAGCGCGCCAGCGCGCCGACCGACTGGCCGGAGCGGTTCATATAGGTCAGCGGTTCCAGCAGCCAGACTTCGTTGCCCGCGATCCGGGTCTTCGCCACCATGGCATTGAAGCGCGACTCGCGCTGCAGGCGGCAGCCCGGCAGCGAGTTGGCCAGGTTGTCGACCAGCCAGAAGCCGGCGTTGTGGCGGGTTTGTTCGTATTCCGGACCCGGGTTGCCGAGGCCGACGATCAGACGGATGGACATGCGCTGTCTACTTTGATTCTGGGAAAAATAGGATTATCGCTGAAAACCATCATGGAATGATGTTCGTAGGGTGGGCGGCTCTACCACGGACGTTGGCAAACCGCGCCGTCGACGCCGCCCACGCGTTCAAATCACGTTAGTGCTGCCTGCACGGCTGTTCTTCCGCTGGTTGAACGCGTGGGCGGCGCACACGTAAAGGATGATCAACGTTATCAGGTGAAGCCGCCCACCCTACGAAAAACAAAAGACCAAACAAAAAACCCGCCGGGCTGGGCCACGGCGGGTTTCGTTTCCGGCCAGCCGCCGAAGCGGCTACAGGACGATATTACTCAGCAGCGGCTTCAGCCGATGCAACACCGCGCGGGATCGAGGTGGTGACCAGGGTCAGGTTCTGACCGTGGGTCAGCGCGGTGACGCCTTCCGGCAGGGTCAGGTCGTTCACGTGGATCGACTGGCCGGCTTCCAGCTTGCTCAGGTCGACTTCGATGAACTCCGGCAGTTTGCCCGGCAGGCAAGCGACTTCCAGTTCGTTGGCGACGTGCGAGATGACAGCGCTGCTCAGCTTGACGGCTGGCGAGATCTCGGCGTTGACGAAGTGCAGGGTGACCTTGGTGTGGATCGGCTTCGATGCGTCGACGCGCTGGAAGTCAGCGTGCAGGACCAGTTGCTTGTATGCGTGCATCTGGAAGTCGCGCAGCAGGACTTGCTGGGTCTTGCCGTCGATTTCGAGGTCCAGGACCGAACCGTGGAAAGCTTCTTTCTTGAGCGCGTGGTACAGGGCGTTGCCGTCCAGTGCGATCAGTTCCGGGGTAGCGGTGCCACCGTAGATGATGCCCGGGGTTTGGCCAGCCTTGCGCAGGCGGCGGCTCGCTCCGGTCCCCTGCTGAGTGCGGTTGAATGCGACTACTTTCATGTGAAACTCCAAAAATAAACGGGTCCGAATGCCGGCAAGATTGCCTGCCCGGTTACCCAGTGGTGATTGCCCCGCGACCAGGGCAATCGAGAACAAGCGCCAGACTGCGCGCTCAAGAATGCAAGAATCCTTGTGTTTGAATGCCTTGGGAGGTATTCAAAACGGCGAATCCAAGATGTTACAACGGCGCGCCGGCCATGTCAGCCAGGCGCGCCGTGAAAAACGGTGCAATGTTGCTTAATCGACGAACAGCGAGATGACCGAGTCGCCCTTGACGATACGCTTGAAGGTCTCGGCCAGCAGCGGTGCGCAGGTCAGCTGGCGGATCTTGGTGCAGGCGGCGCCGGCTTCGCTCAGCGGGATGGTGTCGGTGACGACCAGCTCGTCGAGCGGCGAATTCTGGATGCGGTCGATTGCCGGACCCGACAGGACCGGGTGCGTGCAGTAAGCGATGACTTTCTTGGCGCCGCGCTCTTTCAGCACTTCCGCTGCCTTGCACAGGGTGCCGGCGGTGTCGACCATGTCGTCCATGATCACGCAGTTGCGGCCTTCGACTTCACCGATGATGTTCATGACTTCCGACACGTTCGCCTTCGGGCGGCGCTTGTCGATGATCGCCAGGTCGCAGCCGAGGCGCTTGGCCAGCGCACGGGCGCGCACCACGCCGCCGACGTCCGGCGACACGACCAGCAGGTCGTCGTAGTTGCGCTTCTGCAGGTCGCCCAGCAGGATCGGCGATGCGTAGATATTGTCGACCGGGATGTCGAAGAAGCCCTGGATCTGGTCGGCGTGCAGGTCCATGATCAGGACGCGCTCGACGCCGGCTTCTTCCAGCATGTTGGCGACGACCTTGGCCGAGATCGCAACGCGCGCCGAGCGCGGACGGCGGTCCTGGCGGGCGTAGCCGAAGTAAGGGATGGCGGCGGTAATACGGCCTGCCGATGCGCGCTTGAGAGCGTCGACCATCAGCATGATTTCCATCAGGTTGTCATTGGTCGGTGCGCAGGTCGATTGCAGGACGAAGACGTCCTTGCCGCGCACGTTCTCGTTGATCTCGACCATGACTTCGCCGTCCGAGAATTTCGAAACGACTGCTTTGCCGAGTGGAATGCCGAGGTTCTTAGCGACCCCCTCTGCTAGTGCCGGATTGGCGTTGCCGGTAAAAACCATCAGGTTTTCGTAAGCCATGGAGGGAGTCCCAAGAAATGCGTTGTTGAATCTGGAAAAACAATCAGCCGGATGAACCGGCTGATTAGCTTATGGATGCAGGCCGAACGCTGCACCGCTGTTTTATCCCGCTGGAGGATTGCGCCTCGACAGCCGGGAAAACTTTGGCAGGGGAACAAGGATTCGAACCTTGGTATGCCGGAATCAAAATCCGGTGCCTTAACCAGCTTGGCGATTCCCCTACACGACTGAACTGCTTGCCGTTACATTCTACGTATTTTAACGTCTAACGTCGCGACAGGCAAAATTTTATTCCATAACTGCTTGATTTTGCAAGAGCGATTTCATCGGGTGGCTGCCAAGCGAATGCGCTTTCCATGCTTTCCACTTGTCCGGCACACGTGCCAGGACCAGGTCCGCATCGCGTTCGCTGGAGAAGGCGCAAAACACACATGCCCCCGAGCCAGTCATCCTGGCGTCGCCGTAACTGCTCAACCATTCAACCGCCTCTCTTACCGGCGGGAACAGGCGCTCAGCCACGTCCTGCAAATCATTTTTCCCGAAGCCAATCCGACTGCCTGATTCGGCGTAGCTGCTGGAAAAGTCCGCTATTATGACCGGCTCCGTATCCCTTGTCAAATCGGGCGCCGAAAAAATGGCTGGGGTTGGCACCGACACCCCTGGCTCCAGCACCACATACCAGCAATCCGGCCCACGCACAGCCTGAAGCGCTTCGCCAATCCCCTCCGCAAACGCGGTCTCGCCAAACAGGAAGAAGGGAATGTCGGCGCCCAGCGGCAGCCCGAGGTCCATCAACTCCTGCTGCGACAGCCCCGCCTGCCACAGGTGGTTGGCCGCCATCAGCGCGGTGGCCGCGTCCGAGGAACCTCCACCCAGCCCGCCGCCCATCGGCAGGATCTTCTCCACCCTCACCTCGATACCCGGCGGCAGGCAGCCATGGCGGCGCGCGTACTCGGCCTGCAGCAGGCGCAGCGCGCGCACGATCAGGTCCTGCTCTTCCGGCACACCGGGCACGTCGTTGGTGCGCACGATGCGCTCGTCATCGCGCAGGTCGAAATGCAGGGTATCGGCGCGGTCGACCAGCTGGAACACGCTTTGCAACAGGTGATAGCCGTCGGCGCGGCGGCCGGTCACGTGCAGGAAGAGGTTGAGCTTGGCCGGGGCCGGGCAATGGTGCAGCGAACGCATCTGTCTAAAACCTCAGGCCTGGTTGACGATGATGCGGATTTCCAGGTCCTGGATGTCTCCTGCCGCGGCGCGCTTCGCGTGGATCACGCGCGGCGCCGGCTGGGCCGCGTTCGGGTTCTGCCATTCGACGAAGCGCAGGCGCCAGCCATCTTTCGTCACGACTTCGTTGCGCGCCGGCGAGGCGGCGAAGCGCTGGCCCTGCTCATCCACGGCATAACCCTGCAGCCAGTCGCGCAGCCCGGAGATCGGCAGCGGCCAACCCAGCGTGCGCTGGGTGAGCGTGTCGATGTCGGCCTCGGTGACCGGCGCGCGGCCGGCCTGGGTCAGCGTGGCCGATTGCGGCGTGACGGCGATGGTCGCGATCGTCTGTCCCAGCGGATTGGCCAGTTCGACGTCCACATTGCCGGGGCGCTGCGCCCAGTTGAAGCTGCCGGTCAGCGATTCGAGATTGCCGCTTTTTTGATAATTGACCGACAGGCGGCCGCTCAGGTCGATGGTGTCGCGGTAGGCGCCCACGGTGGCGGCATTGTTGCTGGTCGTGGTGGCGCAGCCGCCCAGGGCAAAGGCGAGTGCGAGGGCGGGCAGGATCAGGCGTCGGGTCATCGGCATCGGCTGGAATGAAGTTGGCGAATGCCGGCCGGTCCCTTCCGCGGGACCGCCCGGCTGGTTCAAAGACGTGGATTATTTCACAAGGTCTGGCGCAGGCGCGCCAGCGTGCTGCGCAGGGTATCGTTCTGCGGGTCCTTGGCGCTCGCCTCGCGCCACAGCTGCTGGGCGTCGGCCTGGCGGCCCTTCTGGAACAGCACCTCGCCCAGGTGCACGGCGATTTCCGGGTCACGACGCAGCGCATAGGCGCGGCGCAGGAATTTCTCGGCCTCGTCCAGGTTACCCAGGCGGTAGTGCACCCAGCCCATGCTGTCCATGATGAAGGGGTCGCCCGGCGCCATCTCGAGCGCCTTGGCAACCAGGGTCTGGGCTTCCTGCAGGCGCACATTGCGCTCGGCCAGCGAATAGCCCAGGGCGTTGTAGGCGTGGTGGTTGTCCGGCGCCAGCGCCATCACCTCGCGCAGCTGCTTTTCCATGACCTCGAAGCGGCCCTGCTTCTCGGCCAGCAGCGCGAAGTCGTAGAGCAAATCGGGATTCTTCGGGAAGCGTCTGGCGGCCGCTTCCATCAGGGTAAATGCCTCCGCCGTGCGGCCGGCATCGCGCAGCAGCTGCGATTCGGCCACGGCCACCTGGGCTTGCTGGGCCTCCTCGGATGGCTTCAGGCTGGCCAGCAGCTTGCGTCCGGCCGCCAGGTCGCCCTGCTTGGCCAGCAGCTGGGCGCGGCGCAGCTGGGCGCTGAAGAGCAGTGCGGGCTCGGTTCCGGGGGGCACCTTGTCCAGCCAGGCGGAGGCGCCGGCGTAGTCCTTGCGCTCCTCGGCCAGCTGGGCCAGGATCAGCAGGGCGCGGGTCGGATCGCGCTCGTCTTCCGGATTCCGCCCCAACACCTCGACGAAGCGGGTGAAATAGCCTTCGGCCGCCCCGGCATCGTTCATCTGGCTGGCCAGCACGCCAAGGGCGTACAGGTTGCCGGCATCGTCCGGACGCCCTGCCAGCAGCGCCTCGAACTGGGCGCGTGCCTGCGGATACTGCTTCTGGTTGACCAGCACGCGTGCATGGGCCGCACGCACCTCGCGTGCATCCGGGTGCTTCTTGAGGAAGGCTTCCAGCATCGCGCCGACCCTGGCTTCGTCTTCCATGGTCTGGGCCACCATCAGCACGGCGATCTCGGAATCGGGCTTGGCGCTGAGCGCAGCCTGCGCCTCGCGCTGGGCCGCCTCGCGCTCGCCCCGTCCCAGGGCGGCCTGGGCGCGCACGATGTGCGCTTCCAGGGTGCCGGCATAGGGCGCCACCACCCGCTCGAGCATCGCGGCGGCCGCTTCCTTGTCCTTGGCGCGGCCGAGGAGCTGCTGGATCTGGAACATCAGCAGTCCCCGGCGATCCGGGGAGACCTTTTGCAATCGCTCCACGAAAATCGGCTCGACCTCCGCGATATTCTCGGACGTGACCACCATGCCGACGAAATACTGGGTCGCCTCGTCCGAATCCGGTTCGAGCTCGCGCCACAGGCGCACGGCGGCCAGGGTGTCCTCGGACTGGCGGGCGGCCACCGCCATCTCGGCCGCGCGGCGCGCCAGGCGCGGGTCGCGGGTCTGCTGCGCCAGCGACAGCATGGTCAGGTAGGGTCCCTGCCAGTCGCCCTTGCGGAATGCGAACTCGGCCTTAAGTAGCTGGTTCAGCATGCCGCTGGTCAGTTCCACTTTTGGCAGCCTGGCCTCGGCCTCGAGCCGGGCTTTCTCCGCCAGGGCCTCCTCGTCGGCCTCCTCCGCTTCCTGGGCGAGCGGGGCATCGGTTTCCGCGGCGGGCGCGGCCTTGGTGGCAGCTCCCTGTTCCTCAGCTTGCTGTTTCGGCGCGACAGCGCACGCCGCCAGGAGACTGGAGAGGGTTACAATGACGAAAGCGTTTTTCAAGGCAAGTCCGGAGTTCTGAGATGTTGTCTGATTCTACGCTCAAGCATGCGCCCGCGTGCACTGCAGCGCATCTTGACCGCCGCAAACGACTTTACACGAATCCCCTCCCCCATGCCTGAACTGCCAGAAGTAGAAGTCACCCGGCGCGGTGTCGCGCCCCATATCGAAGGCCGCATCGTGGAAACCGCCGTCCTGCGCCGCGAAGGCCTGCGCTGGCCCTTCCCGCCCGACCTGGCCGGATTGCTGGCCGGCCGCCGCATCCTCGGCACCGGCCGGCGCGGCAAATACCTGCTGATCCACTTCGAGCACGGCACCCTGATCGTCCACCTCGGCATGTCCGGCCACCTGCGCGTGCTGCCGCCCGGGGTCGAACCGCGCAAGCACGACCACTTCGACCTGGTGGTCGCCGACCCGGATGTGGGGCCGTCGAGCCGCCAGGTGCTGCGCCTGCACGACCCGCGCCGCTTCGGCGCCGTGCTCTGGCATGGCAAGGACGAGGGCGAGCTCGAAGCGCACATGCTGCTGCGCGGCCTCGGTGTCGAGCCGCTGGGCGAGGGCTTTTCCGGCGAGCTGCTGCACCGCGAGACGAGAAAACGCGGCGCGCCGATCAAGCAGGTCCTGCTGGCCGGCGACATCGTGGTCGGCGTCGGCAATATCTACGCCTGCGAAAGCCTGTTCCGCGCCGGGATCAATCCCAAGACGCCGGCCTCGCGCATCAGCCGCGCCCGCTACGACAGGCTGGCCGAGGCGATCAAGGACATCCTGGCGGCGGCCATCGTGCAGGGCGGCAGCACCCTGAAGGACTTTATTGCAGTAAATGGTCAATCAGGCTATTTCCAGCAGACATATTTCGTCTATGATCGTGCAGGAGTGCCTTGCCGCAACTGTGGCACGCCGGTCCGCCAGATCAAGCAGGGCCAGCGCTCAACGTTCTATTGCGTCCAGTGCCAGAAGTAGGGTGGTCGGGTCCCCCGACCGCGTGTTCATCAACACCATGCGCGGCCACTATGCATGCACCGGCTGAACGCGCGGTCGGCACAGCCCACCACCCTACGAAGTCAACGAACGAGTATCGAAGATGCAGGATTTTCAACAGTATGGCGCGTGGCGCACACGAGTAGCCCAGGCGCTGGGCGCCTACGGCGCGGCGCTGCGCGAAGCGGGAGCGATCGACGGCGCCGGCGAACAGGGGCTCGAACGGGCCCTGGCGCGCCTGCGCGACGACCGCCTGTCGGTGGCCTTCGTGGCCGAGTTCTCGCGCGGTAAGAGCGAACTGATCAACGCGATCTTCTTCGCCGACTACGGCCAGCGCATCCTGCCCTCCAGCGCCGGCCGCACCACCATGTGCCCGACCGAGCTGCTCTACGACGCCGCCCTGCCGCCCTGCATCCGCCTGCTGCCGATCGAGACCCGCGCTGGGCACCTGTCCACCAGCGACTATCGCGACGAGACCGCCGCCTGGACCGTCCTGCCGCTCGACCTCGATGCGCCCGAGCGCATGCAGGAAGCCTTTCGCCAGGTGAGCCTGACGCGCCGCGTGCCCAGCGCGCAAGCCCAGGAATATGGCCTGTGGGACCCGGAAGACCCGGACACCGCCACCAGCCTGGAGCCCGACGGCACGGTCGAGATTCCCCAGTGGCGCCACGCCATCATCAACCTGCCCCACCCGCTCCTCAAGCAAGGCCTGGTGATCCTCGACACCCCGGGCCTGAACGCGATCGGGACCGAGCCGGAACTGACGCTCAACCTGATCCCGAACGCGCATGCGGTGCTCTTCATCCTGGCCGCCGAGACCGGCGTGACGCGCAGCGACATCGACGTCTGGCGCACCCACATCGGCGCAGGTCCCGGACGCCTGGCGGTGCTGAACAAGATCGACGCGATGTGGGACGAGCTGCGCACGCCCGAACAGAACGACGCCGAGATCGCGCGCCAGCAGGCGGACGTGGCCAGGGCCCTGGGCCTGGACGGCGCCCGCGTGTATCCCGTGTCGGCGCAGAAGGCCCTGGTCGGCAAGATCAACGGCGACATGGCCCTGTTCGAGAAGAGCCGCATGGCGGCGCTGGAAGCGGCCCTGTTCCACGACCTGATCCCGGCGCGCAAGGACATTGTCCGACGCCAGCTGCGCCTGGACCTCGCGCTGCTCGCGGCCGGCGAAAAGACCCTGGGCGCGGCGCGCATGCGCGACCTGGTCGAGCAACTGCAAGAACTGAAAAGCCTGCGCGGCAAGAACAAGGGCGTGATCGCCCACATGATGCGCCGCGTCGACATGGAAAAGAAGGAATTCGACGCCAGCCTGCTGAAACTGCAGGGCACCCGCGCCGTGTTCGCGCGCCTGTCCACCGAGCTGTATTCGACCCTGGGCATGGACCACGTCGCGGCCCAGGCCGACACGGTACGCGCCGGCATGGCCGCCGCGCGCTTCGCGACCGGCATGCGCGGCCCCGTGCGCGACTACTTTGCTGCCGCGCGCAGCAGCCTGGACGCATCCCAGGCGAAGGTCGAGGAAATCGGCGCCATGATAGACAGCATGACGCGCAAGTTCTCGGCCGAGCATGGCCTGGCCCTGTCCGGTCCCATGCCGCTTTCCTTCGCCCGCTACCGCCGCGAGATCGACGAGGTGGAGGCGCTGTTCCTGAAGCAGTTCGGCACCGCCACCCTGCTCATCACCAGCCGCGCCACGCTGATGGAGCGCTTCGTGGACTCCATCGTCTCGCGCGTGAAGCGTACCCACCAGGCGGCGAATGCCGATGCCGAAGCCTGGCTCAAGATCCTGATGGCGCCGCTGGAGACGGCGATCCGCCAGCACCGCGAGCAGCTGCGCCACCGCCTGGCCTCGATCGAACGCATCCACGACGCGACCGACAGCCTGGAACAGAAGATCGCCGCTTTCGAGGCCACCCAGCTGGAGTGGGAAGGCCGGCGCGCCCAACTGGGCGACCTGGCGGCGCGGGTAGCCGCCGTCCTGGAGCAGGCCGCATGAAGCGACTCACCGAATTCGACCAGCTGGCCGACCCGACCTTCTCCCAGGCGGTGATCGACTGGCAGCGCAGCCACGGCCGCCATACGCTTCCCTGGCAGAACACCACGGACGCCTACCGCATCTGGCTGTCCGAGATCATGCTGCAGCAGACCCAGGTCGCCGCAGTGCTGGGCTATTACGCGCGCTTCCTGGAGCGCTTCCCGACCGTGCAGGCGCTCGCCGAAGCGCCCAGCGAGGATGTGATGGCCCACTGGAGCGGCCTCGGTTACTACACCCGCGCGCGCAACCTGCACGCCTGCGCCAAGCGCGTGGTGCAGGACTACGACGGCGTCTTCCCGAGCGACCCGGCCCTGCTGGCCGAGCTGCCGGGCATCGGCCGTTCCACCGCCGCCGCGATCGCCGCCTTCTCGAGCGGCGCGCGCGCCGCCATCCTGGACGGCAACGTCAAGCGCGTCTTCGCGCGGGTGTTCGGCATCGACCAGTATCCGGGCGAGAAAAAGGTCGAAGACGCCCTGTGGCGCCGCGCCGACGCGCTGCTGCCGGAAGCAGGCATCGAATCCTATACCCAGGGGCTGATGGACCTGGGCGCCACGCTGTGCACCCGTTCGCGCCCCGCCTGCGAACGCTGCCCCCTGCAGGCGCGCTGCGTGGCCTACGCCACCGGCCGCACGGCGGAGCTGCCGGTGCGCAAACCGAAGAAGACCAATCCGGAAAAGCGGGCCAGCATGCTGGTCGTGATCGACCGCGGACAGGTGCTGCTGGAGCAGCGTCCGGGGACCGGGATCTGGGGAGGATTGCTGTCGCTGCCCGAAGTGGATGGGCACCTGGGGGTGGAAGTGGAGGCCATGTCGGCGCTTGATGTCGCCGCCGCGGCGGAGCAGTTCGGGACGGTCGATGAAGTACAGTCGCTGCGGCCGCTGGTGCATGTGTTCACGCACTACAAACTGCACATCCATCCGTGGCAGGTGCGCTTGTCGGCGCGTGGCGGTGCGACCGACCGGCATTTGTGGTGGGACCTGCAGCGCATCGAAGAGGCGCCGCTGCCGGCGCCGGTCAAGAAGCTGCTGGTGGAGCTGGGCACGCCGGGCCTGTTCGGCTGATCACATTCAGGTTGAACGCGTGGGCGGAGGGCCGCCCACGCGTTCAATGAAAAATGGCGCCGCCACAGCGCGTCCAGTCAGAAGTGATCGAGCGAGAAGATGCGACGATGCTCGCGGATCGCATACCGGTCCGTCATGCCCGCGATGTAATCCGCGATCTTGCGCGCCTGCAGCATCCGCATTTCCTCACTCTCGCCCTCGACCTGATAGTCGTTCGGCAGCAGCACCGGATCCTGCAGGAAGGCCTCGAACAGCTCGCGCACGATGCGGCTGGCCTTCACGCGCATGCGGTTGACCTGGAAGTGGCGGTAGAGATTCGCGTACAGGAAGCGCTTGAGGGCCGTGGTCTCGGCGCGCATCTCGGGCGAGAAGCGGATCAGGGGCGGGGCGGCGCGCACGTCGTCGATGCCCTGCGGCGCCGCTTCCGCGATCAATGCCCGTGATGTCTCGACCAGGTCGGCCGTCATCGCCGTGATCATCAGGCGGATCGTCTCGTACAGCGCGCGCCGCCCCGGCAGGCCGGGATACTGGGTCTCCACCATGCGCCGGTGGCGCGCGAACAGCTCCACCTCTTCCATCTGCGCCATCGTGAGCAGGCCCGAACGCAGGCCGTCGTCGATGTCGTGGTTGTTGTACGCGATCTCGTCGGCCAGGTTGGTCAGCTGCGCTTCCAGGCTGGGCTGGCTGCGGTCCATGAAGCGGCGTCCCAGCTCGCCCAGCTGGCGCGCATTGGTGAGCGAGCAGTGCTTGAGGATCCCCTCGCGCGTCTCGAAGGTCAGGTTCAGGCCGTCGAAAGCGCCGTAGTGCTCCTCCAGCTCGTCCACCACGCGCAGGCTCTGCAGATTGTGTTCGAAGCCGCCGTAGTCCTTCATGCACTCGTTGAGCACGTCCTGGCCCACGTGGCCGAAAGGCGTGTGGCCGAGGTCGTGCGCCAGCGCGGTGGCCTCGACCAGGTCTTCGTTGAGCTGCAGGCTGCGCGCCAGCGTGCGGCCGATCTGGGCGACCTCGATCGAGTGCGTGAGGCGGGTGCGGAACAGGTCGCCCTCGTGGTTGAGGAAGACCTGGGTCTTGTATTCGAGCCGGCGGAAGGCGGTCGAGTGGATGATGCGGTCGCGGTCGCGCTGGAACTCGCTGCGCGACCCTGCCGGCGGCTCGATGTGGGTGCGGCCGCGCGACTTCGACGAATGGGCTGCGTAGGGGGCGAGGCGTGCGTCGAAGTCCATGGCGTTCATCCTTTCACGCAGGCGTCCAGTGTGGCCCGCAGGGTCTCGAGCGGGACGGTCGTGATCGCCGGACTGCCCAGCGGCTTGAGCAGGATGAACTTGATCGCCCCGCCCTCGTTCTTCTTGTCGACCGCCATCAGCTCGATCCAGCGCTCATGGCCGAGATCCGGCGCCACGGTCGGCAGGCCCGCTGCCTTCACCAGCGCGCGCACACGCTCCACCGTGGCCGCGTCGATGAGGCCCAGGCGCGCCGACAGGTCGGCCGCCATCACCATGCCGCAGCCGACGGCTTCGCCGTGCAGCCAGTTGCCGTAGCCGAGACCCGATTCGATCGCGTGGCCGAAGGTGTGGCCGAAGTTCAGCACGGCGCGCAGGCCGCCTTCGCGTTCGTCCTTGCGCACCACGTCCGCCTTGATCTCGCAGGAGCGCGCGATCGCATAGGCCATGGCCTGCGGCTCGCGCGCCACGAGTTTCTCGATGTTCTGCTCGATCCAGGCGAAATACTCCGCGTCGAGGATGGCGCCGTGCTTGATCACTTCGGCCAGGCCGGCCGAGAGCTCGCGCGGCGGCAGGGTGTCGAGGGTGGCGGTGTCGGCGATCACGGCGCGCGGCTGGTAGAACGCGCCGATCATGTTCTTGCCCAGCGGGTGGTTGATGCCGGTCTTGCCGCCCACCGAGGAATCGACCTGCGACAGCAGGGTGGTCGGCACCTGGACGAAGGGCACGCCGCGCATATAGCTGCTGGCGGCGAAGCCCGTCAGGTCGCCGATCACGCCGCCGCCCAGCGCCACCAGGGTGGTCTTGCGGTCGCAGCGGTGCTGGAGCAGCGCGTCGTACACGCGGTTGAGCGATTCCCAGGTCTTGTGCTCTTCGCCGTCCGGCAGCACGATCTCGACCACCTCTCGCCCTTGCGCGCGCAGGGAGCCTGCGACCTTGTCCAGGTAGAGCGGCGCGACGGTGGTGTTGGTGACGATGGCGACCTTGCCGCCGTCGACGTGGCGGTTCAGGAGGGCGCCGTCGCCCAGCAGGTCGGGGCCGATGGCGATCGGGTAGCTGCGTTCGCCGAGTTCGACGTTGAGGATGGTGGGTGCCTGTTCGTTCATTGCGTCCTTGCCCAGCCGGCGCACGCAGGCCGCCGTGCGGGCGGCGTCCAGCGCGGCGAGCTGGTCCAAAATAGTCTGTACCATCGATTGTACGTTAGGTCGGCCGGTATCGATGACCAGGTCCGCAATCTCGCGGTACAGGGGATCGCGCTGGGCCAGCAGCTCCTCCAGCTTGGCGCGCGGGTCGGCGGTCTGCAGCAGGGGGCGGTTCTTGTCGTGCGAGGTGCGCTGCAGGATGCTGCCGATCGAAGCGCGCAGGTAGATCACGGTGCCGCGTTCGGCCAGCAGGGCGCGGCTGGCCGGGTTCAGCACGGCGCCGCCGCCGGTGGCCAGCACCAACTCGTCCTGGCTGCTGAGTTCGCGGATCATGTCCGCCTCGCGGCGCCGGAAGCTGGCTTCGCCCTCGATCTCGAAGATCCAGGGGATGGTCGCGCCGGTGCGCGCTTCGATCTCGTGGTCGGAGTCGACGAAGCGCTTGCCGAGCTTGCGCGCGAGCTGGCGCCCGATGGTGGTCTTCCCTGCCCCCATCAGCCCGACCAGGAAGATATTGTTGCTCTTTGGATGAGGCACTGCCAGGTCCGCGGAAATAAAAAAAGACGGCCAGTATAGACTGGCCGCCCCGAAAACCGTGAATTCCTGTGGCGGAAAATTCCGCCACATCTCACTTGTAGCTGAACTTGTAAAGGCTGATGTCGCCGCGCGGAGGCTTGACGTTCAGGATGAAACCGCCATCCGTGGAGCAGGCCACGTCAGGCGAAACGGTCATGTTGTGCAGGGTACCGCCGACCGCCGTGGTGTTCGGGATGGACGACGGCGTCACGCTTGACACGGTGACCTTGCTGACGTCCGAGGTCGTGAGCAGCGTGCCCTGTGGCATCGGGTTGTTGCCGTTATCGGTCAGGCGGAAGCGCAGGTCGACGGCGCTGCAGGTCGAGCCGTTGACACCTTTGAGGACCAGCGGGTCGCCATCGGTCGTCGCATTCCAGTCGCGCCAGGCCGAACCGGTATAGAACTGGCGGATGAGGCGTGGATGCGATCCGCTGAATACGATCTCGATCGAACGGCGGATGTAGTTCAGGCCCCACTTGCCGTCGCCGCCTGCCTTGTAGGTGCTGCTGTTGTAGGGAATCGGCAGGTCGCCCTTGGCTGCGTCGTAGACGCCATTACGATCAGTGTCGAGGAAGGGGTCGCCCATGTCGCCTTCCTGGCCGCTCGACGCTGCCGGGAAGGGCTCGCCGCCGCCCGGGCAGGTATCGACCAGCGGACGGTAGGCTGCGGGGCCGGTCCAACCGCTGCAGGTGTATTGGCCGTCGCCATTCAGGTCGACGAAGTTCTCGATGCCCTGTGCGTATGCCATCACGGTGACGCGGCCGTCGAGCGGCTTGAAGGCCTGGCTGCGCAGCTGTACGGTGCAGGCGCCGTCTTTCGTCAGGCAGGCGCCCTGGGCGGCGGAGCCGATCGCGCCACCTTCGGTGACGAAGTTGACGGCGGTATTGTCGGACACCGGATTGCCGTACTGGTCGGCCATCATGACAGTGATGTCCGTGCTGATGCCGTCGCGGTCCATACCCTCGATGTTGTACACCTCGGCGCTCATCGACATGCTTTTCTGGATCGGCAGGCCGGTCGACACGGTCAGGGTGTCGGACAGGCCGCTGATCTTGCTGCCGTTGCGGGTGGCTTCCGCCATCACGCGCACCGGAGTCGGAATGGTTCCCGACGACACCATGGTACTGACGTTGCCGCCGGCATCGGTGACGGCGCGATTCGGCGACACGGTCAGGCCGCCGGTATTGGTGGTCGCGCTGAAGTTCACTTCGACACCTGCTAGACCGTTACCCTGCTGGTCGACGACCTTGAAGGTCAGTTGGGCCGCTTCGGAACGGCCCTGGCCGCCCGAGCCCTTGAGGACGATCGAGTTTCCGGTCGCGCCGCTGCTGGTGAACTGGATCGCACCGATATTGGCGGGATCCACGTCCAGGGAAATGGTCTGGACCGAGTTGCCGATCGAGACAGTGATCACGTCGCGGCCACGCATGCAGCCGTTGTTCGTATACGTGGCGGCCTGGACGCCGTTGGCGAAGGCGCCCGGGACCAGGGTAGCGGTGCCGTCAGCCACACACAGCGAGGTCAGGTTCAGGCCGGAGACCGCGCTGGCCGGTTGGCCGCCGCTCGTAACCGGGATAGAGAGTGAGGCCGTGCTGAAAGCCGGGAGGCGGCCGGTGGGCGCCGGCGAGAATGCCAGGGCGCCGACGGTGAGCGGCGCCGCGCCGACGGTGAAGTTGGTGCTCGCCGTGACGGTCTTGCTTTCAACCACCGAGGTGGCGGTAATCGACAGCGCGCCGGCGGAGCTCGCGCTGGCCGGACGCACGGTGATGGTCGCCACGCCGTTCGCATCGGTCAGGGCCGACGCCGTTTCGGGCGTAAAGGCGAGCAAGGTCGCTGCGCTCGTCGCGAACTGGACGATGACGCCGCTTGCCGGCTTGCCGGCGGCAGTCAGAACCGTGGCCTTGACCGTCGCACTCTGGCTGCCCGACAGCAGGCTGACGTTGGCGCCGTTCGCATCGGTCAGGGCGATCGAGATCTTCGGATCGGCAGGAACCGGGTTGCTGGTTCCCCCGCCACCAGTATTCGGTCCGGTACCTCCCGGCGAACCGCCGCCGCCGCCGCAGGCGCTCAGGATGGCGGCCGCCAGGCCGATGGCGGTCCAGCGACCGAGCGACGCCAGCGCGTCCTGTTTGGCTTGTTGGTGCATGACTTCCGTTCTTCCTTTTGTTGTGTCGTTGTGATGCATTCGTTCGCGCCGGCGCGCCCGGAGATCAGCGGCCGACTTCGGCCACGATCTTCGGCGTGATGAACACCAGCAATTCGGTCTTGGTGCTCTCGCGGCCGGTCGACTTGAACAGGTAGCCGAGCACCGGCACGTCGCCGAGCACCGGCACCTTGTTCTCGTTATTGCGTTCGGTCTGCTGGTAGATACCGCCCAGCACCACCGTGCCGCCGTTCTCCACCATCACCTTGGTCTTCACGTGCTGGGTGTTGATGGCCGGGCCGGCGCGGGTTTCCTCGCCCTTGCTGTCCTTGTTGACGTCCACCTCGAGCACGACGTTGCCGTCCGGGGTGATCTGCGGCGTCACTTCGAGGCGCAGGTTGGCCTTCTTGAAGGTGATCGAGGTCGCGCCGCTGCTGGTGGCGACCTGGTAAGGCAGTTCGATACCCTGCTCGATCACGGCGATCTGCTTGTCTTCGGTGACCACGCGCGGGCTCGAGATGATCTTGCCCTTGCCGTCCGCTTCCAGCGCCGACAGCTCCAGGTTCAGGAAGCGGTTGGCGGCCGATGAGAACAGGCTGAAGGCGATCGAGGGCGCGTTGGCGCCGCCGATCGCGGCCGCCGGCAGGTTGACCAGGGAAGTGTTGGTGTAGCCGTCGCCGGTGTCCGGGGTCTGGCCCGTCACCTGGCCGACGCCGGTCAGGTTGCCGCCGATGGCGACGCGCTCGTTGCCCTTGACGGCCCAGCCGGTGTCGCCGCCGCGCAGGGTGCGCAGGTCGGCGAAGCCGAGCTTGGCGCCCAGGTTGCGCGAGAAGCCGTCGTTCGCTTCCACCAGGCGCGCTTCGATCAGCACCTGCTTCGAGGCCACGTCGGTCTTCTGGATCAGCTTGCGGATGTCCTCGATCTTGGACGCGATGTCGGTCACGAACATCTGGTTGGTGCGCGGATCGATGATGGCGCTGCCGCGCTTGGACAGCACGCGGTTCTTGCTGTCGCCGGTCGAGCCGCCGCTGGCGTCGATGCCGAACACGGTGCGGAAGGACTCGACCTTCTGGTAGTTCAGCTGGAAGATCTCGGAGCGCAGCGGCTCGAGGTCGGCGATCTGGGCGCGCTGCTCGAGCTCGAGCTTTTCCTTGGTCAGCAGTTCTTCCTTGGGCGCGATCCACAGCACGTTGCCGTTCTTGCGCATGTCCAGGCCCTTGGCCTGCAGGACCACGTCGAGGGCCTGGTCCCAGGGCACGTCGCGCAGGCGCAGGGTCAGGTTGCCGGTGACGGAATCGCTGGTGATGATGTTCAGGCCCGAGATGTCGGCGATCGCCTGCAGGGCGGCGCGCACGTCGACGCTCTGGAAGTTGAAGGAGAGCTTCTCGCCGCGGTAGCCGGTGGTGCCCTGGGCCAGGCGGTTCGGGTCTTCCTTGATCGGACGCACGTCGACCACCAGTTGGGTGTCGCTCTGGTACACCGACTGTTCCCACAGGCCCTGGGCGTCGATGGTCATGCGGGTGTTCTCGCCCTGCGGCGCGGTCGTGATGCGCGACACCGGGGTGCCGAAATCGGTCACGTCGAGGCGGCGGCGCAGGGTCGCCGGCACACCGGTGCGCAGGAAGTCGACGATGATCTGGTTGCCGGCCTGGCGCACGTCGACGCCGGTCTGGCCGTTCGGCAGGTCGACCACGATGCGGCCTTCGCCGTTGGCGCCGCGGCGGAAGTCGAGGTCGCGCAGCATTTGACGGGCTGCCGGCGCAGGTGCGCTGGCGGCCGGTGCGGCAGCGACGGCCACGGCCTGGGCGCCGCCCGGGCCTTCGACGGTGACGCGCACCGACTTGCCGTCGACGGCGGTGCTGTAGTTCAGCGGACGCGCCAGGTTCAGTACCAGGCGGGTGCGTTCGCCGGCCTGCACCAGGTTCAGGCTGCGCACGTCGCCCAGGTTGATGTCCTGGGCCGACTTGCCGGTGGCGTTGCTGGTGGCGCCGAAATCGAGCGCGATGCGCGCCGGGTTGGTGATCGAGAAGCCGATCGGCGGCTTGGGCAAGGCTTCGCGCATGCCGATGTTCAGGACCACATTGGGGCCCTGCTGGGTGGCGGTGATCGATTCGATCGCATTCTGTTGCAACTGAGCCTGGGCGGCCGCCGTACCGGCGCCGAGCACCAGCAGCAGTGCGGCGCCGCAGCGCGCCAGCCAGCCTGGGACGACGATGCGCATATTCATGGTTTGGGTCATTTCCCGCTCTCCTTGCTTTCCGCCAGCTCGATCGTCGCCTTGCGCTCGACCCAGTCGCCGGTGGCGTCCTGCACTACTTCCCTGATGTCGATCGCGCCTTCACTGATACGCGTGACCAACCCGTGATTCTGGCCGATGCGCTGGCCGGCCTTGACCTGGTGGATCGAGGTGTCGATCTGCACCAGCGCGTAACTGACGCCGCCCTTCTGCAGCGTGCCCACCATCCGCATCGTGTCGAGCGGGTAGTTCTCGAGCACTTCGCGCGGACGGTTGGCGTCCGGCGCCAGCGGATTGGTGGTCGTCGCCGCCACCCGCTGCATTTCGTTGAGCAGCTTGGCCTCGCTGAAGGGCTCGATCGCGCCTTCCGGATCGTAGGCATAGGGCACGAATTCCTTCGGCTCCGGCAGCGGCTTGACGGCAGGCGTGGTCTCGCGCTTGACCTGCTCCATCCAGTCGCGCACTTCCTTGACGTCGCCGTCGCCGCAGCCCGCGAGCAGCAGGCCGGCGGCGAGCAGGGCGCACATTTTCTTCAGCATCACGCGCCCCCCTTCTTCTTCATCTTCTCTTCGCGCGCTTTTTTCTTCTGGGCCGCGATCTCGTCGGGGTCCAGGTAGCGGAAGGTCTTGGCCACGGCTTCCAGCTGCAGGATGCCGTCCTTGGTGCTGACCGCCATATTGTTGAGCGTGACGATGCGCGGCAGGTTGGCCATGTCGGCGGCAAAGGCGCCGACGTCGTTGTACTTGCCGGTCACCTTGACGTCGATCGGCTGCTCGGCGTAGTAGTCGCGCACGACTTCCGCGCCGGGCTTGAACAGCTCGAACTGCAGGCCGCGGCCGACGCCGGCCTGGTTGATGTCGGACAGCAGGTCCGCCATCTCCGACTTGCTCGGCAACTGCTTCTCGAGGCGTTCGACATACATGTCGACCTGTGCCTTCTGCGCCTGCAGGGCTTCCAGGTTGATGGCCTGGGCCATCTTCATGCGGTATTCGTCGCGCAGCCGCACTTCTTCGGCAGCGCCCCGCTCCTGGGTCTCGAACTGGCCGCTCCAGTAGAAGAAGTAGCCGAGGCCCGTCACGAAGGCCATCACGCCGGCGGCGCACAAGAGGCGCGGGGCGAGCGGCCACTGGCCGGGCTGGCGGCCCTGCAGGTCCTGGAATTGCGCGGCCAGCTGGGCGCCGAGGTCTTTGAGATCGATATTCATGGTGATGGCGCCTTCGCCGCGGCGCCGGGCTTGGCCGGCGTTTCCTCTTGCTCGCGCGGACGCTTGATCGCCACGTCCATCTGGAACTCGACGACCTTGCGGCCGGTCTTGCTCTGGCCCAGGGTGGCGACCTTCACTTCGGTCAGGTTGGGGCGTTCCAGCCAGGGCGAGCCGCCGGACACGTTGCGCAGCAGTTCGGCCACGCGTTCCTGCGACTGGGCGTAGCCGTTCAGCGTGACCAGCTGGCCGTTCTGGCGGAAGGACTTCAGGTACACGCCCTCGGGGGTCTGGCGCACCAGTTCGTCGAGCAGGTAGACCGGCTGGTTGCGGTCGCCCTGCAGGTCCTCGACCGCCTGCTGGCGCGCCTTCAGGGCCTCGATTTCTTCCTTCAGGGTCTTGATGTCGGCGATCTTCTTGTCCAGCTCCGCGCTGGCGGTCTTGAGCACCAGGTTGCGCTCGTCCTGGACCGCGATGCGGCTGGCGTTCCAGGCGCCGACCAGCAGCACGATGGCCGCGCCGGCGATGCCGCCCAGGGCCATCAGGGCGACGAAGGCCGCCTGCTTCTGCTTGCGCTTGGCTTCGCGGTGGGGCAACAGGTTAATGCGGATCATCCGAACCTCCGCAGGGCCAGGCCGCAGGCAACCAGGTAGGCGGCACCTTCCTGGCGCAGCTGCTGTTCGCGCACCAGCGGGCCGTAGCTCATGCCTTCGAAAGGCGCCACGATGCTGCTCGGGATGCGGGTGCGGCTGCCGATCAGTTCCAGCAGGCCCGGCAGGCAAGCGCAGCCGCCGGCCAGGTACAGCTGGTCGATCCGGGTGAAGGGCGTCGAGGTGAAGAAGAACTGGATGGCGCGCGTGATTTCCAGCGCGGCGCTTTCCAGGAAGGGCGACAGGATGTCGGCCCGATAATTCTCCGGCAGGTCGCCGGCCTTCTTGCGCGATTCGGCCTCCTCGAAAGACAGGCCGTAGGCGCGCACGATGTCCTGGGTCAGCGCATTGCCGCCGAAAGGCTGCTCGCGCTCGTAGATGGTCTCGCCGTTCTGCAGCACCGACACGTGGGTGGCCTGGGCGCCGATCTGGAACAGGGCGACGATCTGCTCCGGCTTGGCGCCGGCCACGCGGTCCAGGGCGGCGCGCGCGGCGTAGGATTCGATGTCCATCACGGTGGCGGTGAGGCCGGCCGCTTCGGCGATCGCCACGCGGTCCTCGACCTTCTCGCGGCGCGCGGCGGCCAGCATGACCTCCATGTCCTCGGCGGAGTTGGGGGCTTGCCCGATCACGTCGAAGTCGAGGCTGACCTCGTCCAGCGCGAAGGGAATGTACTGGCTGGCTTCGGATTCGACCTGCACTTCGAGCTGGTCTTCCGACATGCCGGCCGGCAGGATGATTTTCTTGGTGATGACGGAGGCCGGCGGCATGCCGAGCGCGACCAGCTTGGCGCGGGTGCCGCTCTTCTTCCAGACGCGGCGCACGGCCTCGGACACCTGGTCGATGTTTTCGATATTGCCGTCCACGACCGCGCCACGCGGCAGCGGTTCGGCCGCATAGCGCTCCAGGCGCAGTTCGCCCCTGCCGGCGTCGGCCAGCTCGACCAGGCGGACGCCTGACGTGCTGATGTCGAGCCCGGCCAAAGGCGGACTGGACTTTCCGAACAAGGAACTGAGATTGATCACGAGCGTACTCCCTGGCTGCCCTTCCCGTTTTCCACGGGATTCGATGTTGAACGCCCGCGAACGGGAAATTCTTTAATAAAACTAGGACTTAGTGCATATATATGAGGCACCGCGTTAGATCGTAGCGAAAAGGATGCACCCGGACAAGATATTTCTATGGGGGAACAAGCCATTCCGGGGCGTGCGCGCCACACTCTGGCGCAGAGTGTTATCACCCCTGCCACGACCGTTTCCTGCTTGATATTGACGAGGCCGTGTTTGGTGGTTTTTTGGCTCAGCAGTGCGGATATCCCCTGCCAATCGTGTGACTTATAATGGGCTGATTAACGGAGTAAAGTTTATTCAGCGAAAGCCAGCATGAAAGAGAAACAGTCATCGGGCAAATCCGGTTCGCCCGCCCCATCGAAATACAGTCCGAAGCGCCTGGTCCTGATGGCCGTCGGCGCCATCACCGGCCTGGCCGTGATCGGCGTGCTGGTGCTGGTGTTCGCCCTCGCAATGGCCTACCCCAACCTGCCCGCGCTCGACACCATCACCGACTACCGCCCCAAGATGCCGCTGCGGATCTTCACCGCCGATAACGTCCTGATCGGCGAGTTCGGCGAGGAGCGCCGCACCCTGGTGCACTTCAAGGACATCCCGGACGTGATGAAGAAGGCCGTGCTCTCGATCGAGGACGACCGCTTCTACCAGCACAGCGGCATCGACTACTGGGGCATCCTGCGGGCCGTGTTCAAGAACGCCACCGGCGGCTCGCGCCAGGGCGCCTCGACCATCACCCAGCAGGTTGCGCGCAACTTCTTCCTCTCTTCCGAGCAGACCTTCAAGCGCAAGGCCTATGAGGCGCTGCTGGCCTGGAAGATCGAGAAGAACCTCAGCAAGGACCAGATCCTCGAGCTGTACATGAACCAGATCTACCTGGGCCAGCGCGCCTTCGGCTTCCAGTCGGCCGCCCAGATCTACTTCGGCAAGGACCTGCGCGACATCACCGTGGCCGAAGCGGCGATGCTGGCCGGCCTGCCGAAAGCGCCGTCCGCCTACAACCCGGTGGTGAACCCGACGCGCGCCAAGACCCGCCAGCAGTACATCCTGCAGCGCATGCACGACCTGGGCTACATCACCGACGCGCAGTACAAGCAGGCGAAGGAAGAACCGCTGAAGATCAAGACCGACAGCACCGCCTTCGGCGTGCATGCCGAGTACGTGGCCGAGATGGCGCGCCAGCTGGTCTACGAGCAGTTCAAGGAAGACACCTACACGCGCGGCCTGAACGTGTTCACCACCATCACCAAGGCCGACCAGGACGCGGCCTATCTGGCGGTGCGCCGCGGCGTGATGGACTACGAGCGCCGCCACCCCTACCGCGGCCCGGAATCGTATATCGAGATCCCGAGCGACAAGGGCGAGGCCGACGAGGCCATCGAGGCCGAACTGGCCGAGCACCCGGACAGCGACAACATCGTGGCCGCCATCGTACTGCAAGCGTCCCCAAGCCAGGTCACCGCCACCATCGCCTCGGGCGAGACCATCAAGATGAGCGGTCCGGGCCTGGCCTTCGCCAGGGCCTGGCTGTCCGAGAAGGCCGCGCCGAACCGCCGCATCCGCCGCGGCGCCGTGATCCGCGTGATGCAGGACGACGAATCGAAGTGGGTCATCACCCAGATGCCGGAAGTGGAATCGGCCTTCGTTGCGGCCAGCACCGAGGACGGCGCGATCCGCGCGCTGGTGGGCGGCTTCGACTTCAACCGCAACAAGTTCAACCACGTGACGCAGGCCTGGCGCCAGCCGGGTTCCTCGTTCAAGCCCTTCATCTATTCGGCGTCGCTGGAACGCGGCCTGTCGCCGGCGACCATCGTCAACGACGCCCCGATCTCGTTTGACGCCGGCCAGACCGGCGGCCAGGCCTGGGAGCCGAAGAACTACGACAACAAGTACGAAGGCCCGATGACCATGCGGCGCGGCCTGACCCAGTCGAAGAACATGGTCTCGATCCGCATCCTGAACAAGATCGGCGCGCGCTACGGCCAGGAATTCGCAACCCGCTTCGGCTTCGACGCCGAGCGCAACCCGGCCTACCTGACCCTGGCCCTCGGCGCCGGTTCGACCACGCCGCTGCAGATGGCCGGGGCGTACGCCGTGTTCGCCAACGGCGGCTACCGCGTCAGCCCCTACCTGATCTCGAAGGTGACCGACGCCGACGGCAAGGTGCTGTCGGAAGCGCGTCCGGAACGCGCCGGCATCGAGGCCAACCGCGTGATCGACGCGCGCAACGCCTACCTGGTCGACAGCATGCTCAAGGACGTGGTGCGCTACGGCACCGCGACCAAGGCCCTGTCGCTCAAGCGCACCGACCTGGCGGGCAAGACCGGCACCACCAACGACTCGATCGACGCCTGGTTCGCCGGGTACAACCCGAAGCTGGTAGGCATCGCCTGGATCGGCTACGACCAGCCGAAGAACCTCGGCAACCGCGAGACCGGCGGCGGCCTGGCCCTGCCGATCTGGATCGGCTACATGAGCAAGGCGCTCAAGACCGAGCCGAACGTCGACCGTGAAGTGCCGCCGGGCCTGATCCTGGCCAACGGCGAGTACTACTACGCCGAGACGCCGCCGGGCACCGGGGTGGCGACGCTGGACGTCGGCCCGCCGCCGGCGCCCGCGGAGCAGAAGCAGCGCGACGCGGTCAGGAACGAACTGTTCTGATCGGTGAAAAAGGAACGGCAGCCGATGGCTGCCGTTTTTCGTAGGATGGTCGGCTCTGCCGACCGCGCGTTCAAATCCCATATGAATCGACGCAAGCCGATTATTCACCGGCTGGTTGAACGCGCGGACGGCGAAGCCGCCTTTCGTGGCCCGGTCCACCCTACGGTTCCATGATCGCCCGGATCAACCCAGCGCCACCGGCGCCCCGCCCTGCTCCGTCACGTACTGCGACAGCGAGGCGAACAGCTCCGAATCGTCGCGCGTGTTGCGCCATTCCTCGCCCACGCGCTTGTAGTGGTAGCCGCCCGAGCGCGCCGCCACCCACATTTCCTGCAGCGGGGCCTGGCTGTTGACGATGATCTTGGTCGCGTTGCGCAGGAATTCGATCTCCAGCACATTGCCGCTGCGGCGGCACTCGACGTCGACCACGTCGTCGTCGTTGAGCTTGTCGAGGCATTGCTCGATGCGGTCAAGGGTGCTTTCGGCCAGCGCCAAAAATTCCGATTCGGTCATGCTACACTCCAAAGTCTGCTAATCAAACCCCCATTCTAATCGTGAAGTCCACTATCGCACTGCTTTGCGCTGCCGTACTCATGAGCGTGCTCGTCGCCGGCTGCGGCCAGACGGGGCCGCTCTACATGCCGACCCCGCCGGCCAAGCCCGCCCCAAGCGCCACGCCGCTGCCCGCCCAGCCCGTCCCGTCGAACAGCGCCTCCACCCCGGCCCCCAACAAATAGAAGTAAAAGTCCCCATGTCGCACTTCCAGTACCAGAACGGCGTCCTGCACGCCGACAGCGTTGCCCTGTCCGCCATCGCCGAAGAATTCGGCACGCCGACCTACGTCTATTCGAAGACCGCCCTGCTCGAGAACTTCGGCGCCTATGCCAGCGCCTGCGCCGGGCGCGACGCCCTGGTCTGCTATGCGATGAAGGCCAACTCCAACCTCGCCATCCTCGACCTGCTGGCGCGCCAGGGGGCGGGCTTCGACATCGTCTCGGGCGGCGAGCTGCTGCGCGTGATCGCCGCCGGCGGCGACCCGGCCAAGACCATCTTCTCGGGCGTCGGCAAGACCGTCGAGGAAATGCAGCTGGCGCTGGAAAAGAACATCCTGTGCTTCAACGTCGAGTCGATCCCGGAACTGCACCGCCTCAACGAGGTGGCCGGCAGCATGGGCAAGCGCGCGCCGGTGTCGCTGCGCGTGAACCCGAACGTGGACGCCAAGACCCACCCTTATATCGCGACCGGCCTGAAGGCGAACAAATTCGGCGTGGCCTTCGACGATGCGCTGGACACTTACCGCACGGCCGCCAGCCTGCCGAACCTGGACGTGGTCGGCATTGACTGCCACATCGGCTCGCAGCTGCTGGACGATGCGCCGCTGCTGGAAGCGCTGGACAAGCTGATCGAACTGATCGACACCCTGCATGCCGAAGGCATCCACATCCACCACCTCGACATCGGCGGCGGCCTGGGTGTGAACTACGGCGCCGAAGGCGACAAGCCGCCGGTCCCGGTGGGCGACTACCTCGGCCGCCTGTTCGCCCGCATCGACGCCTGGCGCGCCGAGAAACACGGCGGCGCCCCGGTCAAGGTGATCTTCGAACCGGGCCGCTCGATCGTGGCCGACACCGGCGTGCTGCTGACCAGGATCGAGTTCCTGAAACCTGGCGTGGAAAAGAACTTCGCCATCGTCGACGCGGCCATGAACGACCTGATGCGCCCGACCCTGTACCAGGCCTGGATGGGCGTGCAACCCGTCGCGCCGCGCGAGGGCGACAAGCTGACGTACGACGTGGTGGGCCCGGTGTGCGAATCGGGCGACTGGCTGGCGCGCGAGCGTGATCTGAACGTGCAGCCGGGCGACCTGCTGGCCATCATGACCGCCGGCGCCTATGGCATGACCATGGCCTCGAACTACAACACGCGCGGCCGCGCGGCGGAAGTCATCGTCGACGGCGACACCGTCCACCAGATCCGCCAGCGCGAGAATCCGGCCGACCTGTTCGCGCTGGAATCGATGCTGAAATAGTCAAGCCGGGGGCGGCATCTGCGGATTGAAGGCCACCTCCCAGAGGTGGCCGTCCGGATCGGCGAAGTAGCCGGCATAGCCGCCGTAGAAGGTGTCGGCGGCGGGCTTCACGATGCGCGCCCCGGCCCTTCTCGCCTGCGCCATGACGGCGTCGACTTCTTCTTTCGCGGCGACGTTATGGGCCAGCGAGAATTCGGTGGAGTTCAGGCTGCCCTGCGGCGCGCCGGTGTCGTGCGCCAGGCTGGCGCGTGGCCACAGGGCCAGGCGCAGGCCGCCCTCCATGTCGAAGAAGGCGACGGCGCCGTGCTCGAATTCCCTGCCGACGATGCCGTCCGTTTCCCATCCAAGGCCGTCGCGATAGAAGGCGACTGACTGCTCCAGGTGCTCCACGCCGAGCGTGATCAGGCTGATTCGCGGTTTCATCCCCATCCTCCCAAAATCACAGCGTAACGCGCTTTTCAGGCGCGCGCCGCCCCCGTCTTCTTGACGTAGCTCCAGTAGACCCGCATCGCGAGCAGCAGCGCCACGATCGCCCCAAAAATGATCGGTTCCTGGAAGTCGTTCTTGCCCGCCTTCATCCACCAGAAATGCAGGATGCCCAGCGGCGCGATCACATAGATCAGGCGGTGCAGCCATAGCCAGCGCTTGCCGCCCAGGCGCTTCACCATCGCATTGGTGCTGGTCACGGCCAGCGGAATCAGCAGCACGAACGCAATGAAACCCACCGTGATGAAGGGCCGCTTGACCACGTCCTTGAGCATCTCGCCGATATCGAAGAAGTGATCGAACCAGAAGAAGGTCACGAAGTGCAGCAGCGCGTAGAAGAAGGCATACAGGCCCAGCATGCGGCGCAGCTTGATCACCCAGTTCCAGCCGCTCAGGCGCCGCAACGGCGTCACGGCGAGGGTAATGCACAGGAAGTACAGGGTCCAGTCGCCGGTGCCGCGCGTGAGGAATTCGAGCGGCTCGACCGGCACGCCCTGGACGACCAGCCAGGCCATGCGCAAGAAGGGCAGCAGCGCCAGCACGAAGACCAGCGCCTTGATCGTCGTGAGCTGCCTGGGCGAAGGGTTGAAGGCCATCGTCAGAAGAACTTTTTCAGGTCCATGCCGCTGTAGAGCGAGGCGACCTGGTCGTAGCCGTTGAACATCAGGGTCTTGCGCTTCCTCTGGAAGAAACCGTCCTCGCCGATGCGGCGTTCGGTGGCCTGCGACCAGCGCGGGTGGTCGACGTTCGGGTTGACGTTCGAATAGAAGCCGTATTCGTTGGGCGCCGAATCGTTCCAGGCGGTGCGCGGCTGGCGGCTCACGAGGCGGATGCGCACGATCGACTTGGCCGACTTGAAGCCGTACTTCCAGGGCACGATCAGGCGCACCGGCGCGCCGTTCTGGTTGGGCAGGACCTGGCCGTACATGCCGAGCGCGAGCAGCGCGAGCGGATGCATGGCTTCGTCCATGCGCAGGCCTTCCACATAGGGCCAGTCCAGCACGGGGCTGCGCAGGCCGGGCATCTGGCGGCGGTCGGCCAGGGTGGTGAACTCGACGTATTTGGCATTACCCGTCGGCTCGACCTGCTTGAGGATGTTCGACAGCGAGTAGCCGACCCAGGGAATGACCATCGACCAGCCCTCGACGCAGCGCAGGCGGTAGACGCGCTCCTCCAGCGGGGCGAGTTTCAGGATGCGGTCGATGTCGAGGGTGACGGGCTTTTTCACCTCGCCGCCGATCGTCACCGTCCACGGGCGGGTGCGCAGGGTGTGCGCGTTCTCGACCGGGTCGCCCTTGTCGGTACCGAATTCGTAGTAGTTGTTGTAGGAGCTGGCGTCCTTGAAGGAGGTCTGCGGTTCCTGGGTCGACAGGCCGGCGTTGCGGGTGGCGGCCAGGCGCTGGGCGGCGCCTTGCGCGAAGGCTTCGCGGTTGGCCATCTCCCAGATGCCGCTGCCGACGGCGGCCGTGGCGGCGATGCGGGCGATGAATTGACGACGGCCTTCGTAGACCTCGCGCGGCGTGATCTCGGAGGAATACGGGAGGTCGATTCCGTTCGGACTGCGTTTGAAAAGCATGGTTGACTCCGCTGCAGAGAGAGATTTCAGGTTACACCAGACGGCTTAGGCGCACGTTAGCGCCAATGGCCGCCAGGCAAGGAAGCGCCGGCCGCGCAGGACAAAAGCGCGTCATCCGGTGGGAAAGACCAGGGTAAAACGGGTTTGCGGGCCATCCGACTGCACGGTGGCTTTGCCGCCGTGCAAGGTCATGATGGCGCTGACGATGGACAGGCCCAGCCCCGTCGACCCTTCGGCGTCGCTGCGGGCGCTGTCGACGCGGTAGAAGCGCTCGAACAGGTGGTCCAGGTGCTCGCGGGGGATCGGGGCGCCGAGGTTCGCCACGCTCAGTGCCACCATGCCCGCGCGCGGCTCGGCGTGCAGCGTCACCGTGCTGCCAGCGTCCGCATGGCGCGCCGCGTTCGAGACCAGGTTGGCCAGCGCCCGGCGCACGAGCGCAGGATCGGCGGCGAAGCGCCCTTCCCCGCCGCACTGCAAACGCAGGCCGCGCTCCTCGGCCATGCCTTCGAAGAAGCCGGCGACGCGCTCCAGCTCCTCACGCGCTTCGAGCGGCTGGCGTGCGAGGACGACTTCCTCCTGGCCGGCGCGGGCCAGGAAGAGCATGCTCTCGATCATGCGCGCCAGGCGCTCGAGCTCCTCGATGTTCGAGGCCAGCAGGGTTTCGTATTCCTCCCGGCTGCGGCCCTGGCCGAGCGCGACCTGGCTCTGTCCGATCATATTGGTCACGGGCGTCCTGAATTCGTGCGCCAGGTCGGCGGAAAAGCCGGACAGGCGCGCATAGCCATCCTGCAGGCGTTGCAGCATGGCGTTGAAGGCGTCGACCAGCGGACGCAGCTCGGATGGCGCTTCGGCGATGTCGAGGCGCTGGGCCAGGGCGCCGGGCTTGACCAGCGCCGCATGCTCGGCCACCGCCCGCAGCGGACGCAGGCCGCGCCGCAGCATCAGGGCCGCCAGCGCGGCAGCGAGCAGGGCGCCGATCGCGCAGGCAGCCAGAATGCGGGCGCGGTAGCGCGCGAACATGGCGGTGCGTTCGCCATAGGCGCGCGCCACCACCACCCGTACCTGCGCCGCGCCCAGGCGCGCAGTGCCGGCGACGACGCGGCCGGGCACGCCGCCGCGCGCCGTCCAGGCCGCGATGGCTCCGCGTCCCGGCGCCGCGCCGGCATCCGGCGGCACGGGATAGCGTTCGCCAGCCGGGTTGATATCGGCCAGCACCACCCCACCCGGGGCCACGATGCGCACCAGCGAATTCTCCTGGCCGCTCATGGTGTCGCGGAAGAAGTCGGGCTGGGCCGCCAGCAGTTCGTCCGCGCCGGGCCGGCCGAGCACGATCTGCACCTGGCGCAGCTTGCCCAGCAGCTGCAGGTCGTCGCGGCGCTCGATTTCGCCGACAAAGGCGCGGTAGAGATAGATGCCCAGGAGGGAGGCGGTCAAGGCGACGATCAGCATGAAGGCCAGCGTCACGCGCAGGGTGAGAGAGGACGTCATGACGGCGCCTGCGCTTCGCAGACATAGCCCATGCCGCGCCTGGTGTGGATCAGCTTGGGGGTGAAGGGATCGTCGATCTTGCGCCGCAGGCGGCGCACGGCCGCGTCGATGACGTTGGTGTCGCTGTCGAAGTTCATGTCCCATACCTGGGACGCGATCAGGGCGCGCGAGAGCACCTGGCCCTGGCGCCGCGCCAGCAGGTGCAGCAGGGCGAATTCCTGGGCCGTGAGGGGGATCGTCTCGGCCCCGCGCCGCACCCGGCGGCGCAGCACGTCGATCTCCAGGTCGGCGATCCGGATCAGCTCTTCCTCGCGCACCGGCCCGCGCCGCAGCAGGGTGCGGATGCGCGCCACCAGTTCGACGAAGGCGAAGGGCTTGACCAGGTAGTCGTCGGCGCCCAGCTCCAGCCCGCGCACGCGGTCCTCGACCTCGTCGCGCGCCGTCAGGAACAGCACCGGGATCTGCTCGGTGTCGGGATTGGCGCGCAGGGCTTCCAGCACCTGCCAGCCGTCCATCCGCGGCAGCATCACGTCCAGCACGACCAGCTCGATCTCCTCCTCGCGGACAATCGCCAGGCCGTCGCGGCCATTGCGCGCGAGCCTCACCGCGAAGCCCGACTCCGCCAGGCCGCGCTGGAGGTAATCGCCGGTCTTCGGCTCGTCTTCGATTACGAGAATGGTCATGGGGGCATTCTATGCCGAAGAGGCCTGGCCCAACATGACGAAACTGTCATCTGGCGGTCATGCAGGCGTCGCTGCCACCGTGCCAGGATGGCGGTCTTTCATTCATCGGAAAGAATTCATGCTTAAGCACTCGCTCCTCCTTGCCGCAGCATGCGCGGCCTTGCCTGCCCAGGCGGCGCTGCGCCAGTATCCGGAACTTGGACTGGACGCGGCCGACCGCCTGGCGGACCGCGCCATCGACGCCTGCCGCGGCAAGGGCCGCGCGATCGTCGTGTCCGTGGTCGACCGCGGCGGCAACCTCGTCGCCTTGCGGCGCGACGACGGCGTCGGTCCGCACAATACGGAAGCCAGCCGGCGCAAGGCCTACACCGCGCTGTCGACCGGACGCGCGACGCTCACGCTGGCGCGCGATGCGCAGGCCAACGCGGACGCGCGCAATCTTGCGACCCTGCCGGAACTGCTGCTGCTCGGCGGCGGCGTGCCGCTTCTCGCGCAAGGCAGGATCGTCGGCGCAATCGGTATCGCAGGCGGCGGCGGAGCGGCCAACGACCATGCCTGCGCGCAGGCCGCCATTGGCGCCGTGCCAGAACTCGACCAGCCGGCAGGCTGAGACAAGCCCTCTCTCTCAATCACCAGAAAGGAACATCACCATGCGAATCATCCGGCATCTCATCGTCTGCGCCGCCTTGGCGGCCACCAGCCTGGCGGCATCCGCCGCCCAGAACCCGCTCAGCGTCCACGTGCTCGACCAGGGGAGCGGCCAGCCGGGCGCCGGCATCCAGGTCACGCTCGAGCAGCGCAAGGGAACGGAATGGATGCAGCTGGCAAGCGGCGTGACGAACGAGCAGGGGCGCATCCCTGCCCTCTACCCGGAAGGCAAGGCGATGGCGGCGGGCGACTACCGCATCGTGTTCAGGACGGGCGAGCATTTCGCGCGCAAGGGACAGCCGACCTTTTTCCCGCGCATCCCGGTCGAGTTCACCGTGGATGCGCCGGCGCAGCACTACCACATCCCCCTGCTGCTGAGCCCTTTCGGCTACTCGACCTACCGGGGCAATTGAGGCTTACAGCTCGCCGTAGGAGTGCAGGCCCGACAGGAACATGTTCACGCCCAGGAAGGCGAAGGTGGTGACCAGCAGGCCCACCACCGACCACCAGGCCGCCACGCGGCCGCGCAGGCCGCTCATCAGGCGCATGTGCAGCCAGGCCGCGTAGTTGAGCCAGACGATCAGGGCCCAGGTCTCCTTCGGGTCCCAGGACCAGTAGCCGCCCCAGGCCTCGGCCGCCCACAGGGCGCCCAGGATGGTGGCGACGGTGAAGAAGGCGAAGCCGACCGAGATTGACTTGTACATGACGTCGTCCAGCACCTCGAGCGCGGGCAGGCGGTCGGCCAGGATGCCGTGGGATTTGAGCAGGTAGGCGGTGCCGACCATCGCAGCCAGGGCGAAGGTGCCGTAGCCGATGAAGTTGGCCGGCACGTGGATCTTCATCCACCAGCTCTGCAGGGCGGGCACCAGGGGCTGGATCTGGGCGGCGTCGCGCGAGACCGTGTACCAGAGCAGGAAGGCCACCGCGGCCGAGATAATCAGGAGCACGAAGGGGCCGAGCTGGCGGGTGTCGTAGCGGCCCTCGTAGTAGAGGTAGAACAGCGCGGTGATGATCGCGAACAGGATGAAGACTTCATACAGGTTCGACACCGGGATGTGGCCCACGTCCGGCCCCATCAGGTAGGACTCGTACCAGCGCACCATCATGCCGACCGAGCCGAGCACCACGCCGGCCCAGCACAGCTTGCTGCCGACCGAGCCGCCGAACTCCGAGCGGCTGACCAGGCCCAGCCAATAAAAGACGGTCGAGAACACGAACAGGGCGCTCATCCACAGGATGGCGGACTGGCTCGACAGCATGTACTTCAGGAAGAACTTGGTGTTGGCCGCCTCGATCGCGCCGCCGTAGAGCGAGATCGCCCACAAGGACAGCACGCCCACCAGGGGCAGCAGCCAGCGCATCGGCTTCCAGTACCAGCCCAGCAGCGCGAAGGTCGGCGCGGTCGCCACCAGGATCACCTGTTCGTAGATGTCCATGTGGTGGGCGTAGCGGTTCAGCGCGAACAGCGCGGCCCCCAGCAGGGCGATGGCGTACAACCAGTCCACCAGGGTCAGGCTGCGGAAGAACCCCGGCGCTTCGACGTAGGTCTGCGGGGCCTTGGCTTGGGTTTGCGACAGTTCCATGCTTGTCTCCAGATTGCCCGCGGGTTCAGGCCCGCTGCGGCAGTTTTTCTTTCAGGTCGTCGAACTCACGCTCGAAGTCGAGCGTCTTGCGCTGGGTGCTCATCGCCATCAGCGCGTGCGCGCCTTCGCTGCCGTCGCGCACCCACACCCACATGCGTCGTTCACGAATATAAAACATTGCGAACACGCCCGCCACCAGCAGCAGGCAGCCGAAATAGACGATGCCCTTGCCCGGGGAGCGGGTCAGCTGCAGCACCGAGGCCTTCACCTCGTCGAATTCTTCCAGCTGCAGGTAGACCGGGGCGCCGTAGAACACGCTGTCCGACAGCGCGTTGGTGGCCAGCTGCAGGTAGCGGCCATTCGCTTCGGTCGGCTCGACCGGCTTCAAACCGGCGCGCTCGTTGGCGGCCTGCCACAGCTCCCACAGGGCGCCGTTGAGCATTTTCATGAAGATGTTCGCCGCCTTTTCCTGCTCGGCTGCGGGAATCTTCTCCAGGAACTGGGACACGCCCACGAAGCCGCCCCGCCCTTCTCCCGCGCCGGCGAAGATGGTCAGCGTGCGCGCCGCCGATTCCTCCAGCTGGCGCGCCAGGCCGTCCTGGCCGCGCTGCTCGGGCGCGAGGGCGCGCGAAGCATAGCGGCGCGCCGCCTCTTCGCGCAGGGCCGGGTCGCTGAGCGCCGCGCGCAGGCGCATCCAGGTGCGCACGCTGTACTCGGCGTCGGCGGGAATGCGCAGGAAGCTGAAGTTCTCGGCCGGGCTGGAACGCACCCCGGCCAGATACACCTGGGCGCCCTCCAGGGTCACCGGCTGCATGTAGTTCAGGAATTCGCGCGCCTGGCCGGTCTTGTCGCGCAGCTTGTACTGCACGCTCGGGCCGACGTTTTTCAGATCCTTGTTGTCCACGTTCTTCGCCGCCGAGCCGGAAGCCTTGCCGAGGGTGGCGGCCAGCTGCTCGTTGAAGGAGGTGTTCTTCGCCACCGCACGCGCGTCCTGGTTGGCGGCCATGTTCTCGACGTTGAAGGGACGGAAACCCGACCATTCCACGCTATAGGTCTCGCCGCCCTGTTTCAGCTCGGTGGACGCGCCCACGGCGCCGGCGATCTCGAAGGAATCCGCCTTCGGGCCGGCCATCGGGAAGCCGGTGAGCTTGAGCTTGCTGCCGCCGTCTTCGAAGCTCGACTGGTAGACGGCGACGCCCTTGTAGATCAGCGGGTGGTTGACCTTGATGGTGGCCGGGAAGGTCTTGCCGGTTTCCGGGTCGTGCACCACGACGTCGCTGGCGAACAGCTTCGGCATCCCGGTGGAGTAGAAATCGATGTGGAACTTCTTCAGCTGGATCGAGAACGGCAGTTCCTGCACCAGCACGCCCGAGGGCTGGGGCAGCAGCGCGGTATTGCTGGTCTGGCCTTCGGCGATCAGGGTATTGCCGCGGAAGGTGGGGTTCGAGACGCTCAGGCGGTGCTGGGCGGGAATCTCGGCGATCACGCCGCTGCCGCCGAAAGGCGTCTTGCCGAGGAACCACTGCTGGAACTTGACCGGCAATTCCGAATCGAGCATGCCGCCCAGCAAAATCACGATGATGGCCGAGTGGGCGAAGATATAGCCGAACTTGTTGCCGGCGCCCTTCTTGGCGGCGACCAGGGTGCCGTTTTCCTTCTCGACCAGCTTGACCGCGTAACCGGCATGGCGCAGGCGCGCAGCGGTCTGCTGCGCGAGGCCGGCGCGGTCGAGCGGGGCCGTCCACTCGGTCTTGTGGTGGAAGTTACGCAGCGACTCTTCGCGCACGTTCTCGCGCCAGCTGCGCATGTCCTTCACCATCTTCGGCGCATTGCGCACCACGCACAGGGCGGTGGAGACGATCAGCGTGACGAGGATGGCCAGGAACCAGGGACTGGTGTAGACGTTGTACAGCCCGAGCCTGGCAAACACCTCGAACCAGAAGGGGCCGAACTGGTTCACGTAGTTCGGCATCGGCTCGGCCTGCTTGAGCACGGTGCCGATCACCGAGGCGATCGCCACGATGGTGAGCAGGCTGATGGCGAAACGCATCGAGGACACCAGCTCGACCGCTTCGGCGAACCCGCGGCGGCGGGTGTTCAGTTCAATTCCGGTGGTACGCATCTTCTACTGCTTCCGTAAAGCCATGCAAACCTGTCGAGCATACCGCAATGTAGGGTGGGCGGGTTCCCGCCCACGCGTTCAAATCTCGTATGAGCAGACGCTTCGTCCATTCATCCTCTGGCTGAACGCGTGGGCGGGGGAATTTAGTCCACTGGACTAAATTCCCCCGCCCACCCTACGAAAACCTGCGCCGCTTATTTGAGGCCCGCGATATAGTCCGACACCGCCTTCATCTCTTCAGGCGACATGCGCTGCGCGAGCGCGCTCATCTGGATGCTGTTCTTGCGGGTGCCGGTCTTGAAGGCTTCCAGCTGGGCGTAGGTGTAATCCTGGTGCTGGCCCGACAGGCGCGGATACTGGGCCGGGATGCCGCCGGCGGAGGCGCCGTGGCAGCTGGCGCAGGCGGCGACGCCCTTCTCGGCGATGCCGCCGCGGTAGATCTTGCGGCCGAGTTCCACGGTGTCCTTGTTCTTGGCGGCGCCCGGCTTTTGCTTCTGGGTGGCGAGATAGGCGGCGATATGGCGCTTCTCGTCCTCGGTCAGCATCTTGGCGTAGGTGGTCATGACCGGCTGCTGGCGGTTCGGGGTGGTGAAGTCGACCAGCTGCTTGTGGGTATAGGCTTCGATCTGGCCGGCCAGTTTCGGGTTGGCGACGATGGTCGAGTTGCCGGCGGCGCCGTGGCAGGACATGCAGGCGGGCAGGCCGCGCGCTGCGTCGCCCGAATCGTAGAGGGTTCCGCCCTTGGCCGGGTCGGCTTTGGCGGCGACGCGCTGTGCTTCGGCCGCGGAAACACTACCGCATACAGCCAGGGTTGCAAGCAACAAGGACTTCAAAAGCGGAAACGTCAGACGATTCATTCAAGCACCCTGAAAAAGTCAAAAACAGATTTTGGAATTTACAGTGAAACTTAGTGCAGCGGCCTTACTTGCGCTCCCCCTGGGGAGCAGCGATGAACCCCTTATTGTACAATAGCTTTGTTTCCGCATCGCCATTTCGTTGTCATTTAAACCTTTCCCCACGTTCAAAAAGCATGTCCCAACTCTGGCAGGCCCGGTTTTTCACGACCGTTAATCAGTTGCGCGATCTCCCCGGCACCACCGTGCCCGAAATCGCCTTCGCCGGGCGCTCGAACGCTGGCAAATCGACGGCGATCAATATTCTCACCAACCAGAAGGGTCTGGCCTTCGCGTCCAAGACGCCCGGCCGCACCCAGCACATCAATTACTTCTCGATCGGCGGCGCCCACGTGGCCCAGCACCGCAAGGACCCGACCATCGTCGAGGAAATCCGCGCCCTGCTGGTCGACCTGCCCGGCTACGGCTATGCCGAAGTCTCCGGTACGGCGAAGCTGCACTGGCAAAAGCTGCTGGGCGACTACGTCCAGCGCCGCGAGCAGCTGGCTGCCCTGGTCCTGATCATGGACTCGCGCCGCCCCTTCACCGACCTCGACGTGCAGATGCTGGAATGGTTCGCCCCGACCGGCAAGCCGATCCACTGCATCCTCACCAAGGCCGACAAGCTCAACCAGAACGAGAAGACCAACGCCCTGCGCCAGGCGCAGAAAATCCTCGACAGCTATGTCGACGAAGAAGGCGAAGGCTTCCCCTTCACGGTGCAGCTGTTCTCGGCGCTCAAGCGCATCGGCATCGAAGAGGCGGACGCCAAGATCATCGAACTGCTGGGCCTGGACCGCGACGACGAAGCCACGGCGGAAGCAGGCGACGCGCAATAAACCGCCTGATAAACATTTGTTAGGAAGACTATGACAATTATCGTTCCTGCCAGCTACCCTGCCGCCCGCATGCGCCGCATGCGCCGCGACCCTTTCTCGCGCGCCCTGATGCGCGAGAACGTTGTCACGCCCTCGGACCTGATCTACCCGGTCTTCATCCTGGACGGCCAGAACCAGCGCCAGCAAGTCGCCTCGATGCCGGGCGTGGAGCGCGTCTCGGTCGACCTGCTGCTCAAGGTTGCCGAAGAGGCAGTCAGCCTGGGCATCCCGATGCTGGCCCTGTTCCCGGTGGTCGACGCCTCGCTCAAGACCTATGACGGCGTGGAAGCGACGAATCCGGAAGGCCTGGTGCCGCGCGCCGTGCGCGAACTGAAGAAGCACTTCCCGGAACTGGGCATCATGACCGACGTCGCCCTGGATCCCTACACGACCCACGGCCAGGACGGCCTGCCGGACGAGAGCGGCTACATCGTCAACGAGAAGACCATCGAGATGCTGATCCGCCAGTCGCTCGCCCAGGCTGCAGCCGGCGTGGACGTGGTGGCGCCTTCGGACATGATGGACGGCCGCATCGGCGCCATCCGCAATGCGCTCGAGGCGGACAGCCACATCCACACCCGCATCATGGCCTACTCGGCCAAGTATGCCTCCGCCTTCTATGGCCCCTTCCGCGACGCGGTCGGCTCGGCGGCGAATCTCGGCAAGGCCGACAAGAACACCTACCAGATGGATCCGGCCAACACCGACGAGGCCCTGCGCGAAGTGGCGCTCGACCTGGCCGAGGGCGCCGACATGGTGATGGTCAAGCCGGGCATGCCCTACCTGGACGTGGTGCGCCGCGTGAAGGACGAGTTCAAGGTGCCGACCTTCGCCTACCAGGTCAGCGGCGAATACGCGATGCTCAAGGCGGCCGCCCAGAACGGCTGGCTGGACCACGACAAGGTCATGATGGAATCGATGATGGCCTTCAAGCGCGCGGGCGCCGACGGCGTGCTGACCTATTTCGCGCTGGAAGTGGCGCGCAAGCTCAAGGCACAGGGCTGAACCGTTTCGCTCCCATGAAGAACCGCGCCGATGCGCGGTTTTTTTGTAGGGTGGGCGGTCCTCCGCCCACGCGTTCAATGCCACGGAGCGGACCGGGAAGCGTGATTTGAACGCGTGGGCAGAATCTGCCCACCCTACGAGAAACATCGGTGTTTTTACAGAAGCTGTCACAAGTTGCGGGGCTGGCTCGTCTAAGAGGCATTCACCCACCTCGACAAAGGAAGACACCATGTCCCGATCGCGCCTGCCCTACCACTCCCTCTCCCCCGCCGTCTCCCAGGCCATGGGGGCAGCCGGCCCCATCCTCGACGAGTCACCCCTCGGCAAGCAGCTGGTGCACCTGATCTACCTGCGCGTGTCGCAGATCAACGGCTGCGCCTTTTGCGTGGACAAGCACGCACGCGACCTCATCAAGGGAGGCGAAGACTTCCAGCGCATCAACAGCCTGGTCACCTGGCGCGAAACGGACTTCTACAGCGCCCGCGAGCGCGCCGCCCTGGCCTGGGCGGAAGCGGCGACCCGCCTACAAGGGGGCGAGGTTCCCGACCCCGTATTCCTCGGCCTGAAAGAAGTGTTCTCCGATCGCGAGATCGCCGACATCGGCTTCGCGACCGCCCTGATGAACGCCTGGAACCGGATGGCGATCGGCTTCCACCAGCCGGTGGCCCGGGCCGCCTTCCCTGCCGCCCAATGACTGAAGTAGACGCCTTCTCGGCGCTGCGCCCGCGCCTGTTCTCGATCGCCTACCGCATGCTGGGCGTGCGCGCCGATGCCGAGGACGTGGTGCAGGACGCCTGGCTGCGCTGGAGCGATCCGGCCCGACCTGCCGTGCAGTCGGGCGAGGCCTGGCTGGTGTCGGTGGTGACGCGCCTGTCGATCGACCGCTTGCGCGCGGCCAAGGTCCAGCGCGCGCACTACGTTGGCGAATGGCTGCCCGAGCCGCTGGTCGGCGTGGACGAGCATACGCCCGAGGATGCGGCCATCCTCGCCAGCGAATTGTCGGTGGCCCTGATGTGGGTGCTGGAACGGCTCGCGCCGGAGGAACGCGCGGCCTTCCTGCTGCGCCAGGCCTTCGAGCAGGACTACGGCGAACTCGCGGCCGTGCTGGGCAAGAGCGAAGCGGCATGCCGCCAGCTGGTGCACCGCGCCGGCGAGCGGATCCGGCAGGATGCGCCGCGCTTCCAGGTGCGCCGGGATGCGCACCGCAGCCTGCTGGAGCGCTTCCGCCAGGCCGCGAGCCGGGGCGACATGGCGGCGCTCAGGGAGTTGCTGGCCGAGGACGTCGCCATCGTGGCCGACGGCGGCGGCAAGGTGGCGTCCTTCATGAAAGTCTTGCGCGGCGGCCATCGCATCGCCAACCTGTACAAGGCGGTATTCCTGCGCAATGGATCGAAGCTGGCCTACCGGATGGCCCTGGTCAATGGCGAACCGGGACTGCTGCGCTATATCGACGGCCAGCTGGAATCGGTCCAGGCCTTCGCCACCGATGGCGAGCGCATCACCGCGATCTATGCGATGCGCAACCCCGACAAGCTCGGGGCGGTGGACCCGCTGCCCTGAATCCTTAACGCCACTGCTGCGGCGGCTTGTATTCCGGGAACATTTCCTTGAACAGGAAGGTCATCAGCTCGTCCGTATCCTGCGGCCTTGCGCTGAGCTTAACGATGCGCCCCAGGCGGTGCGAATCCCATTCGAAGTCGCCGGTCTTCTCGCGGCGGATCAGCTCGATCATCTTCTTGACCACGGCGATCTCGACATCCTGCTCGCTGCCCTGCTCCACCGTCACCTGCGTCAGCCAGCGCCGCTTGAAGTTCGGGTTCCAGCCGCGGAACTTCAGGTCCATGCTGTGGAAGGTCTTGTTCGAGATCGAGAACACGCCGCCGGTCTCGTTGCGGTCTTCGCGGCCGCGGCCGTTGATCGACGCGATATTGTTCATGGCATTGCGCATGCCCTTGGTCGCTTCGCTTTCCGGCGTCGTGTCTTCGCTGCCGGTGGCGGCGCCGCGCTGGCGCTTGCGGGCGGCAATGAAGTCGGCCATGTCGACCGGCTGCTGCTCGTCGAATTTCTTCTGCGGCTCGGGCTTGGTCGGTTCGACCGGCTTTTCTTGCGGCAAGGTGATGGTATCCGGCAGGCGCGCGATCTCGATCCGCTCCTGCTGCGGACGCGGCGTCGGTTTGGTTTTCGTCGTCGGCGTGGGCGCCTGGGCACGCGGCGGCGGCTTGGGCGGCTGTTGCATGGGCGCGATATAGACCACCTCGCCCTCGCTGCCCGAGGCCGGTTTCGCCTGCTTGGCGTCCTTGTCGGGTTGAATGAACCAGATCAGCACCAGCAGGACGTGCAGCAGGATCGTGGCCACCAGCGCCGGCCGGTTCGGCCCCTGGCGCCCGTAGGCCGGCGTGGCGCGTCCCGGCAGCGGCTGGCCGCAGTGGGCGCAGACGTCGCTGTGCTCGTCGTAGCTGTGGGAATGGTCACGCAAGGTCAAACGGTTCCTGGATAGTGGCAACGTGTTACCGGGCAGCTTGTTACCGAAAGGCTGCACGAGAGCCGCAGTCTAACCGTTTTGCGACAGTGGCGCAGCTTAGAGGAAGCTTAGCGGCGATTCCGGCACCTTGAGGGATGTTACAAGATGTTTCCGTCAAGCCACAGGCAGGCGGGTTACCCCGCCTGCCTGCCCTGTCAGTGCGCCGCCGCTTCTTCGTGTTTCGTCAGTTGCTTGTCCGTCATCGGACCGGTGCCGCTGTACTTGTCGAGGTAGAGATAGATCACCGGGGTGATGTAGAGCGTGATCACCTGCGAGAAGATCAGGCCGCCCACCACGGCCAGGCCCAGCGGCTGGCGCAGCTCGGCGCCGGCGCCGATGCCCAGCGCGATCGGCAGCGCGCCCATCATCGCGGCCAGGGTCGTCATCAGGATCGGGCGGAAGCGCAGGATGCAGGCTTCGCGGATCGCCTCGACCGGCTTCATGCCCTGGTTGCGCTGGGCGTCGAGGGCGAAGTCGATCATCATGATCGCGTTCTTCTTGACGATACCGATCAGCATCAGGATACCGATCATTGCGATCAGGGTCAGGTCCATGTCGAAGATCCACAGCGTCAGCAGCGCGCCCACCGCCGCCGACGGCAGGCCGGCCAGGATGGTGAGCGGGTGGATATAGCTCTCGTACAGCACGCCCAGCAGCACATAGATGACGCCGATGGCGGCGATGATCAGGATCAGCTGGCTCGACTGGGTGTCCTTGAACACCGCCGCGTCGCCGCCGTAATTGGTGATGACCGAGGCCGGCAGTTTCATGTCGCGACCCATCTGCTCGATGGCGGCGGTGGCGTCGCCCAGCGGCACGTCGGGCGCCAGGTTGAAGGACAGGGTGATCGCCTGCAGCTGGCCCTGGTGGTTGACCGCCAGCGGGCCGACCGTGCGCTTGACCGTGGCGAAGCTCGACAGTTTCACCAGGTCGCCGTTCTTCGAGCGCACCGACACGCGCGACAGCGCCTCGTCGTAGTAGCGGTCGCTCGGGGCTGCTTCCAGGATCACGTAGTAGCTGGCCGCCGTCGAATAGATGGTCGAGACCTGGCGTTCGCCGAAGGAGGCGTACAGCACGGTGCGGATGTCCGCCATTTCCACGCCCAGCAGCGCCGCCTTGTCGCGGTCGATGTCGATGGTGGCCTGCAGCGCCTTGTTCTGCGAATCGCTGGTGACGTCGCGGAAGCGCTGGTCGGCGCGCATGCGCTCGAGGAACTGGTCGGCCCAGCCGCCGATCTCGCCGCCCGACACGCTCTGCAGCGTGTACTGGTAGCGGCTCTTCGACTGGCGCCCGCCCAGCTGCAGGTTCTGCACCGGCGACAGGAAGACCTGCACTCCGGCAACCTGGCGCGTGGCCTTGCGCAGCTCGTCGACCACTTGCGGCATGGCGGGGCGCTCGCTGCGCGGCTTCAGCACCAGGAACATGCGGCCGGTGTTGCCGCCGCCGCTGAACGAGGTGACGTCCTTCACGTGGGGATTGGCGCGGACGATGTCCACCACCTGCGCCTGCAGCTGCATCAGCTTGAACGAGGAGGTGTCTTCGGACGCTTCCACCATCACGCGCAGCTGGCCGATGTCTTCTTCCGGGAAAAAGCCCTTCGGCATGGTCGAGTAGAGCACGCCGGTCAGCACCACGGTGCCGACCGCCAGCATCAGCACCAGGAAGCGGTGGCGCAGCGCCATGTCCAGGGTGCGGGCATAGCCGTCGCGCACATTGGTGAACATGGCTTCGAAACGGCGGCCGACCCAGGACATTTCCTTCGGGTCGACGTGGCCGCCATGCTTGATCAGGCGCGAGCACATCATCGGCACCAGGGTCAGCGAGACCACGGCCGAGACCAGCACCGCCAGGCCCACGATCACGGCGAATTCGCGGAACAGCAGGCCGATCACGCCCGGCATGAAGAAGATCGGAATGAACACCGCGACCAGCGAAATCGAGATCGAGATGATGGTGAAGCCCATCTCGCGCGAGCCGACCAGTGCGGCCTGCATCGGCTTCTTGCCCATCTCCATGTGGCGCACGATGTTTTCCAGCACCACGATGGCGTCGTCGACCACCAGGCCGACCGCCAGCGTGATGCCGAGCAGCGAGATGTTGTCGAGGCTATAGCCAAAGGCGTAGAGCAGCGAGAGCGCGCCCAGCAGCGAGATCGGCACGGTGACGGCCGGGATCAGGGTCGCGGTCAGGCGGTGCAGGAACAGGAAGATCACCAGGATCACCAGGATCACGGTGCCGGCCAGGGTCAGGTTGACGTCGTGGATCGCTTCGCGGATCGAGTCCGAGCGGTCGTTCACCAGGTGGATCTTGATCGATTGCGGCAGCTGGGTTTCGAAACGCGGCATCAGCGCGCGCACCGCGTCGACCACCTGCACCGTGTTGGCGTTCGGCTGGCGCTGCACCATCAGCACGATCGAGCGTTCGCCGTTCAGGCTGCCGGTGGCCTTGACCGACTGGTAGCTGTCCTCGACCTCGGCGATGTCGCGCAGGCGCACCGGCAGGCCATCGCGGGTGGCGACGATCAGGCCGGCGAAGTCGGCGGCGCGCATCAGCTGGCCGCCGCCCTGGATGGTCAGGCTCTGGCTGGGGCCGTCCAGGATGCCGAGCGGGGTGATCGAGTTCGCGGAACGCAGGGCGGTGGCCAGCTCGGACATCGAGATATTGCGCGCGTTCATGAGGTCGTGCCTGGCGCGGACCCGCACCGCGAAGCGCTTGCCGCCGTTGACCGTCACCTGGGCAATGCCCGGCAGGGTCGAGATCGCCGGCGAGACCAGGTTTTCCGCGTAGTCGTTCAGCTCCGACAGGTCCATCGACGGCGACGTCATGTGCATGAACAGGATTGGGGAGTCGGCCGGATTGATCTTGCGGTAGGACGGCAGGTCGGTCATTTCCTGCGGCAGCTGGCGCTGCACCTGCAGCAGCGCGGCCTGGACGTCCACGGCGGCTTCGTTGACGTCGATCGATTCGTCGAACTCGAGCGTCAGCGAGGTGTTGCCCTGCGTGTTCGTCGAGCTGATCATCTTGATGCCCGCGATCGTCGCGAACTGCTTCTCGAGCGGCAGCGCCACCGAGGAGGCCATGTTCTCGGGGCTGGCGCCCGCGAGGTTGGCGTTGACGTTGATGACCGGCGTGTTATAGCTCGGCAGCGCCGCGACCGGGATGTGCATGTAGGCCAGCACGCCGACCAGGACGAGACTGATCGACAGCAGCACCACCATCACGGGACGGCGGATACACAGTTCCGACAGGTTCATGCCTTGTCACCCTTTTTCTCGGTGGGGGTCGCTGCGTTCGACCCCGCCGCCTTGTCGGTTTTCCCACCAGCCAAGCGCACCTTGCCGCCCGGACGCAGGTTCTGCTTGCCCTCGGTAATGACCTGCTCGTTGCCCGACAGGCCGGTCACGGCAGCATACTCGCCAAAGCCGTGCAGGCGCGCCACCTTGACCTGGCGCGCCGCATTGCCTTCGCCCACCACGTAGACGAAGGTGCCGTTGGTCGAGGTGATGATCGCGTTCTGCGGAATCACGACGGCGTCGCGGATGGTCTGGACCGTCACTTTGGTGGTCACGTACTGGCCCGGCCACAGGCTTGCATCCGGGTTGCCGAACTGGGCCTTCACGCGGATGGTGCCGGCGGCCGGGTCGACCGCGTTGTCGACGAACTTCAGCTCGCCCGTCACCGGCTTGCCTTCGGCGCCCACCGAGGCCTGCACCGCCACCTTGCCGGCGCGCTGGGCCGCGAGCACGCTGCCCAGGCTCGATTCCGGCAGGTTGAAGGAGACGTCGATCGGGTCGAGCTGGGTGATGCTCGTCAGGGACGTGGTCGGCTGCACCAGGGCGCCCGGGTGGATGTCGATGGCGCCGACGCGGCCCGACATCGGAGCGCGGATGGTGGTGTAGCTGGCGCTGACCTGGCTGGCGCGCACGGCCGCGGCATTGCTCTGGACCAGCGCGCGCGCCGCCTCGACCTGGCTCTTCAGGGAGTCGACGGCGCTCTGGGACAGGAAATTCTGGGAAGCCAGTTCCTGGCTACGCTTGTACTGGCGCTCGAGGTCGGCCAGGGTCGCGCGGTTCTGCGCCACCTGGGCCTCGGCGCGCGCCACGTTGGCGCGGTCGGCGCGGTCGTCCAGCGAGAACAGGACCTGCCCTTCCTTGACGAACTGGCCCTCGCGGATGTGCACCTGGCGGATGGTGGCGGTGGTCTGCGGGTGCAGGTCGACGGTGCGCACCGGGGTCACGGTCCCGTTGGCGGACAGTTCCACGCCGACGTCCTGGCGCTGCGGGGCCACCACGTTGACGGTGGTCGGCGGCATGCCGCCCTTGCCGCCCGGACCGCCCTTGCCCGGACCTTCGGCATGGGCGCCGTCGCCCTTGTTCAGGTACCAGGCGCCGGCCACGGCGACCGCCACGATACCGACGATGAATCCCGCATTCTTCTTTTTCATGTTTGTCCCTCGCCACCAGTCCCGGCGGCACTTTTTCTCAGTTGCCCGGCGTGCAGCGCAAAGCGCGGCGCTGCATTTTCGCACGGCCATGTTTCAGGATTGTGTATTGGGTTTCTTCTTCTTTTTTACTTGTTCGGGTAGTACTCGGGCAGCATCAGCGTGACTTCCAGCCCGCCCTCGGGGTGGTTCGCCAGGGCGATGCTGCCGCCGTGCTGCTCCGCGATATTGCGGGCGATGGTCAGGCCCAGGCCGGTGCCGCCCGACTCGCGCGAACGCGAGGTCTCGACCCGGTAGAAGGGATCGAACACCCGGCCCAACTCGCCGGGCGGGATGCCCGGGCCGCTGTCGCGGATGCGCACGCGCGCAGCGCCATTGACGCGGTCGACGCAGACGCGCACGTCGCGGCCGTACTTCACCGCGTTGTCGATCAGGTTGCCGAAGCAGCGGCGCAGGTCGAGCGGCCGGCCCATCAGGGCCATGCCGGCATGGCCCTTCAGCTCGACCTGCTGGCCCGCGTCGACGGCGTCGGCGCACACGGCTTCGAGCAGCGAGTCGAGGTCGAGCATCTGCATGTTCTCGGTCGTGTCCATGCTGCGCGCCAGCACCAGGCCTTCGCGCACCATTTCCTGCATCGCCGACAGGTCGCCGATCAGGCGTTCCTGCAGCTCCGTGTCGGACACTTTTTCCAGGCGCAGGCGCATGCGCGTCAGGGGCGTCTGCAGGTCGTGGGTAATGGCCGCCAGCATTTGCGTGCGCTGGAAGATGTACTGGCGGATGCGCGCCTGCATGGCGTTGAAGGCGGCGCTGGCCTGGCGGATCTCGCTGGCGCCGTTCAGCTCGAGCGGGGCGCGGTTGATGTCCTGGCCCAGGTCCTGGGCGGCGCGCGCCAGCACCTTCAGCGGGCGGGTGGTCATGCGCGCCACCAGGTAGGCCAGCGCGGCGATGCTGACCAGGAACAGGGCGATGGTGGTGCGGTAGTCGGTTTCGGGGCCGGTGAAGACCGAGCGCGGGGGCAGCACCGACAGGCGCAGTTCCTCGCCGTCGCGCAGGCGCACGTTCAGGGTCTCGCAGGCGCCGCGCCACTGGGTCGAGACCAGGCCGTAGAGCACCATCTGCTGGTGCGGCATGTCGCAGGAAGCCGGGCGGGTCGCTGCCGAGGTGATGCGGTAACCGTCACCCAGGCGCGCCGCCAGCGAGCGCGCGAACCAGCTGGGCGGCTGGGCCGGCGGCTGGACGTTGCCGACTTCGAGGCGCAGGCCGGGGCGGTTGGCCACGGAGAGATAGACGGATCTGGCCGAAGTCGGCACGATCTCGGTCGCCATCACGAGCTGTTCGGCGCGTTCCAGCAGGTGCTGGTCGCGCTGCTGCTCGATGACGCGCAGGCGCTCGAGGTCGGCGGCCAGCTGGGTCAGCGTTGCCGAAATCAGGATGCCGAGCAGCAGGGTGATGAAGACGCGCCCGGTCATCGAGCCGAGGAAGGCTTTCACGCCGGCGGCTCCACGGTGACCTGGCCGGCCAGCACGTAGCCGCCGTTGCGCACGGTCTTGATGATCTGCGGCATGCGGGCGTCTTCGCCGAGCTTCTGGCGCAGGCGCGAGATCTGGATGTCGATCGAGCGGTCGAAGGGGTCGGCGTCGCGGCCCTGGGTCAGGTTCAGCAACTGGTCGCGGTTGAGCACGCGGTTGGGGTGCTCGAGGAAGACGCGCAGCAGGCGGAATTCGGCGCCCGAGAGCATGATGACCACGCCCTGCGGGTTGACCAGGTGGCGCGCGGTGAGGTCCAGGGTCCAGCCGGAGAAGCGCATCTGCTGCACGTTCTCGGACGGGGCGTTGGACGGCATCGCGTGCGAACGGCGCAGCACGCTACGGATGCGGGCCAGCAGTTCGCGCGGCTCGAAGGGTTTCGGCAGGTAGTCGTCGGCGCCCATCTCGAGGCCGAGGATGCGGTCGAGCGGCTCGTTGCGGGCGGTCAGCATGATGACCGGCAGGCTGGAGGTGGCGCGCAGCTTGCGGCACAGGGTCAGCCCGTCGTCGCCCGGCATGTTCAGGTCGAGCACGATCAGGTCCGGGCGCGCGTCGTCGAGCGCTTTCCACATGCCGGTGCCATCGGCGGCGGCGATCGTGCGGTAGCCGTTCGACTCGAGGTAGTCGGCGAGCAGGGTGCGGATATCGCGGTCGTCGTCGACGATCAAGATCGTAGAGGGATTGTCCATAACCTCAATTATCCGGATTCGGCGCAAGGATGGACAGCCGTTTTGTATCGGCTTGTATATGCCGATGAGCGCGAAACATATTGATACAAAGTATCGGACAGGGGAAATCCCGCGGTTACAGTTTTTTCCGATGATGGGAACCGTGCAGCGAGCAGTCCGGATGCAAGGTGCACACCGACCGACTCCTCATTCTCACAAAGGAAACAACATGAACACCGTCCGCAAGAACATCGTGATCGTCCTGTCCGCACTCGGCATCGGCGCCGCCTCGCTGGGCGTCCAGGCCCAGACCGCCGCACCCCAGGAAGGCCGCCACGCCCATGCGATGAGCAAGGAGCAGCGCGAAGCGAAACGCGCCGAGTTCCGCAACATGACGCCCGAGCAGCGCCAGGCGAAGTTCGCCGAGTTCAAGGCCAAGCGCGCCGAACATCGCGCCGCCCGCCAGGCGAAGCTGGCCGAGTCGCTGAAGCTGACCCCGGCCCAGCAGCCCGTGTGGCAGGCTTTCGTGGCGAGCATGAATCCGCAGCAGGGTGAGCGCGCCGGCCAGCGCCTGAGCAGGGAACAGCGCGCCGCCCTCACCGCCCCGCAGCGCCTGGAGCGCCGCATCGCCATGCAGAAACAGCGCACCGCCCGCATGGAAGCCCGCCTGTCGGCCCTGAACAGCCTGTACGCGGCCCTCACGCCGGAACAGCGCAAGGTCTTCGACGAGCAGAAGATGGGCCGTCACGGCGGTCGCCATCATGGCGGTCACGGCAAGATGATGCGCGGCTGATTCCACCGCCTCGCAACCTCGGTGTCCAACCTCGGTGTCAGGTCTGACATTCGGACACGAGCTCAGCCGTTATCGGCACTTAAGGTCGAGCCCGTGTCCGTTTGTCAGACCTGACACCCAGTTGTGACACCCAGTTGTGCGCGTGCGATCAGCCTTGCTTGGCCATCCAGCCCTGTTCGGTCTTCATGAAGGGGGCCCAGGCCTGGCGCGGCACACCGGCGCCGACCTTGTCTGCATCCTTGAAGCCCATCGCCTCCAGGCGTGACCAGGCCACGACCAGCGCCTGGCGGCGCACATTGACTTCGTCCTTCGACCCTTCGCGGTTCCAGTAGTCGATGCATGCCTGGCAGCCGGCGAAGAAGGCATCGCGGCGGGCCACGAAGCCATTACCCTGCGGGCGCAGCCATTCCGACGCTTCCTGCGACAGATCCAATTGGGCCTGCCACAAATTGATTCCCATCATTCCCGGGTTCTTTTGTGCATCGGCATAACTCGACAGGATGGCATTCGCCTGGGCCAGCGCCACTTCCGGCAGCGGCTTCACCAGCTTGAGCTTGTAGTTGTAGCGGACCACGTAGGTGTTGATCGCCGCCGTGTCCTGCCAGCCGTTTTCCTTCTTGAACTCGTCCACGGCCATGCCCTCGACCGCATCACGGTCGGCAATCGGGCGGATGGTTTCGGCGCTCAGGCGGTCACCCGGGGTCTTTTCTTCGCATCCGGCCAGCAGCATGGCGGCGGCCAGCATGGCCGGGAGCAGGAATGTCTTCATGGTTGCCCTTTCTGGCTCAGAACATCAGCGATTTGATGTAGGCGGTTTCGGTAATCGGCGCGATTTCGCCGGGATGAATGCCGTCGATGGCAGGCAGCAGCGCGGCGTGGGCCTGGGTGGCCGGCTCGATGCGTGGACGAACGTCGTCGACGCCGAGGACGCCGTCGATGGCCTGCGTGGTTGCCAGCACCTTGCCGGCGAAGCTGCCTTCCAGCCGGGTGCGCGGCGCGACGTAGCTCGGCTGTACGCCCATGCCGAGGGTAAAGGCCAGCTCGACGGCCAGGCGTCCACCGATCTCATGCGCGAGCTGATGCGCCTTCACCGAGATGCCGGCGCCGGAATCGCGGCCGAGCGAGACCAGCTTGCCTTCCAGGATGAAGGAAACGCCGAACACATCGGCGCTATACGGAAGCGAGCGCATGTAGAAGGGACGGACATGGAACCAGCGGACCTGGACGATCATCTCGCCGCGCTCCTGGAAATGCCTGGCGTCGCCGCGGTATCCCTTGATGAACTCCGCGACGGCCCGCTCGTAGTCCTTGCCTTCGCATCCCTTCTCGCAGGGAAGAACCTTGAGCTTGGGCATATAGCCGATCAGCTGGGACGCCTTGCCAGGCGCTTTGCCAGGTTCGGTGGCCCCGCGGATCAGGTCTTCGTGAACGATCTCCGGCATGTTGCGGCTGGGCCGGAACTGTGCCGGGGTCGCACCGGCGCGGGCGATGAAGGCCAGCTTCAGCGGGTGCTGTTCGGTCGTCACACCCTCCGGCGGATGCGCGGCCGTTTCGGCCGGGCTAGCCTGGGTGGAGACTTGTTCTTGCGGCTCTTGCTGCTGCGCCTGTGCAGCCACCGTGGCGGCGCAGAGGAATAATGTTGCTACCTGGTGCTTCATGCGTTCTTTCAGGACTGGCTATCGGGTCTTCCAGCTGCTGCGGGAAGGAAGCCAATTCTAGGAAACGCCAAATGTTTCAGCAAGGAAATAGACGTTATTTAATGGGAATGCACCCCAACCGCATGAAATCTGTTGGGGTTATGGAACATCATGATGGCCCCGGCGCTCCGGAGCCTCAGGCGTGAGACGGGCCTCGCCGTTTTCCCAGGTAGGGCAGCGCGAACAGGTAGAGGCCCGACAACAGCTGCAGGAATAGCGGGGGCAATGGCGCATAGGTAATCCACGGGGACGGCTCGCCCGGCGCGATGGCGCGTACCGCGAAGTTCAGCACGACGGTAGCGGTGAAGACGATCGACAGCCAGCGGTGGCCCTGGCGCATCGGATTGGTCCAGTTCATCGCCCCTCCCTTGCGGTCTGGATCATCTTCCAGCCATTACCGGAAGGGTCGCGGAAGCCCGCGTCCACGTTGCCGTAGCGCTCCACCGGCGCCTGCGAGAATTCGACCCCGCGATCGGCAAGCCGTGCATGCGCGGCGCGGCAATCGTCGACCCGCATGACCAGTGGCGGCATCGCGCCCTTGGCCACGATCTCCTCCAGGGCGCGCGCGGTGGCGGCGTCGTGTACCGGCGGCCCGGGCCTGAGCAGTCCGAGCTGCAGCTGCGGCTGGTCCGGATGGGTCACCGTCAGCCAGCGATAATCCCCGTTGCGCACGTCCGTGTGCACGTCGAAACCGAGCTTGCCCACATAGAATTCCAGCGCCTCGTCCTGGTCACGGACATACAGTCCGACCGTGCTTACTCCTTGCATCATCGACCTCCTCCTCAGAAAGAGGCTCCAGTCTGCCATCGGCACGCAGGCGGCGCTTCTCCGAAACTGCGGTCTTGAGGTCCGGGCGGCTGATGCTGCGCATGACGCACTCGGGTATGGTGGCCATCGGTGGCGGCAGCGCTTTTTCGCGCGCGCGAAGCTGTCCGGGGCTTTCGCCGGTGATGTCGCGGAACACCCGCCCGAAGGTGCCCGGGCTGTTCCATCCGGTCTCGAGCAGCACGTCCAGGATGGGCAGATCCGTTTCCCGCAGCAGGCTGGCGGCGCGTTCGATGCGGCGCGTGAGCAGGTAGCGGTGCGGGGGCAGGCCGAAGGCCTTCTTGAATTCGCGCGCGAAGTGGGCTTCCGATACGGCGCTGGCCTCGGCCAGGCGCCGGATCGGCCATTCCTCGTGGGGCGCGGCGTCCATGCGGTCTTTCGCCCGCAGCAAACGCCGCAGCAGGCCCGGGTTCTGGCTCACGGCAGCCTGGCGAGGGAGGCCAGGAATGTGTCCGGGTTCTGGTAGCCGATGACGCGGCTGTCCGGGATCTCCACGCCGTCTGCGCCGAACAGGATGATGCCCGGCGGTCCGAACAGCCTGAAGCGCTTGAGCATGGCCTTGTCGGCGGCATCGTTGGCGGTCACGTCCACCTGCAGCAGGATCGTGTTCGCCAGTTTCTCCTGCACCCTTGGATCGACGAAGGTCAGCTTCTCCATCTCCTTGCAGGACACGCACCAGTCGGCGTAGAAGTCCAGCATCACGGTCTTGCCGCCGGTGTTGGCCAGCTCGCGGTCGAGGTCGTCCACAGTCTTGATACGCTTGAAGGCGAGGCCCTCGTGGGTGTTGCCCGTCAGGTGGGCCAGCGGCGCCAGGGCGTCGCGCCCGCCGGTCGCGGCGCCGACCAGCTGGATACCGCCCAGCAGGGCGAACGCGGCGCCCGCCGCCATCGCCACCCAGTGCTTGTGCTTGCGCAGCAGGTAGAAGCCATAGCCCAGTAACAAAGCCGCCCAGCCCAGCATCTGGACCATTGCCGGCAGCACCGGCGACACCAGCCACAGGGCCATCGCCAGCATCAGCACGCCGAACAGGCGCTTGACCGATTCCATCCAGGCGCCCGCGCGCGGCAGCAGCGAGCCGGCCGACAGGCCGACCAGCAGCAGCGGGATACTCATGCCGGCCGCCATCGCGAACAGGGCCGCGCCGCCGACCAGCACGTCGCGGGTCTGGCTGATGTAGACCAGGGCGCCGGCCAGGGGCGCGGCCACGCAGGGGCCGACGATCAGGGCCGAGATGGCGCCCATTGCGAACACGCCGACGAGCTTGCCGCCGGACTGGCGGCCGGAAGCATTCGCCAGCCGGCTCTGCAGGCCCGAGGGCAGCTGCAGCTCGTAGAAACCGAACATCGACATCGCCATCGCCACGATCAGCAGGGCGAAGGCGCCCAGCACCCAGGGGTTCTGCAGGGCGGCCGCCAGGCCCTCCCCGGCCAGCCCGGCGGCGACGCCGAGCAGGGTGTAGACGATCGCCATGCCGAGCGAATACGTGAGCGACAGCAGGAAGCCGCGCCCGCGGCTCACCTTGCCTTCGCCGACGATGATCGAGGACAGGATCGGCACCATCGGCAGCACGCAGGGCGTGAAGGCCAGGCCCAGCCCGAGCAGGACGAAAGCGGGAATGATGGTGAGCATTCGGCCGCCCTGCAGTACCGCGTCGATGCGCGACATTTCGGAGGGGGCGGCGGCAGCGGCAGGCGCTGCTGCGGGAACCGGCCCGGCCTGCACCGGCGCTGCGGAGCTTGGTGCCGGCGCCGTGTCCATGGCCGGCTGCGAGGACAGCGGGCCGGTCGACATTTGCGGGGCATTGGCGCCGATCGGCAGCGCGGGCGCGGCTTGGGCGCCGCCGCCGGCGCTCAGCCGGGCGCTGTGTTCCTGCGGCGGATAGCACAGGCCGGCGTCGGCGCAACCCTGGCTGCTGGCAGTGAACGTGAACGGGCCGCTGCCCTCGACGGGAATACGGATCACCAGCTCGCCCTTGTGGGTCTCGACATCCTTCTGGAAGGTTTCGTCGTACTTCACCTTGCCGGGCGGGATCTCGGCCGTGCCCAGCTTCGCGCCCGCCGCGCGGAAGGCGAAGCGCTCGCGGTACATGTAGTAGCCGTCGGCGATCTGGTAGCGCACCTCGACGGTCTGGGGATCGGCCATGCGGGCTTCGAAGCGGAAGGCGATGGCGGGGTCGAGGAAGTCGTCGGCGGCGCGTGCCTGGGGAGCAAAGCCCAGCAGCAGGCAGGCCAGCAGCAGGCAGGTCGAGAAGCGTTGAAACGAAAGGAACATGGTGTCGGATGAGTTGTTGCAGCGCACCGGCATGGTACACCGGGCGCCGCCGCCCTGCTCGGCATCCCGCCAGACGGGCGAAAAAAAAACCAGGCGCGGGGCCTGGTTTTTTTCGTCGCGAAAGAGCGATTACTCGGCGGTCGGTGCTTCTTCAGCCGAGGTGACTTCCGGACGGTCCAGCAGTTCGACGTAGGCCATCGGCGCATTGTCGCCCACGCGGAAACCCATTTTCAGGATGCGCAGGTAGCCGCCGTTACGGTTGGCGTAACGCGGGCCGAGTTCGGCGAACAGCTTCTGCACCATTTCGCGATCGCGCAGGCGAGCGAATGCCAGGCGCTTGTTGGCCAGGGTGTCGGTCTTGCCCAGGGTCAGGATCGGTTCGATGACGCGACGCAGTTCCTTGGCTTTCGGCACGGTGGTCTTGATGGCTTCATGACGCAGCAGCGAGACGGTCATGTTGCGCAGCATTGCCAGGCGGTGGGACGAGGTACGGTTCAGCTTACGGAGGCCGTGACGGTGACGCATGGTACTTCCTTTCGAGTGTTTACATTCCAGTTCTTCGATCGTTCATGCTTGCGCATGTCCGCGGACCGGTTTTAGTGGTTAAAGACTGCCCGGACAGACATTGCCCGGGCAGGTACTGCAATTACTTCTCCAGGCCAGCAGGCGGCCAGTTTTCCAGCTTCATGCCCAGGGTCAGGCCGCGGGAAGCCAGGACTTCCTTGATTTCGTTCAGCGACTTGCGGCCCAGGTTCGGCGTCTTCAGCAGTTCGTTTTCCGAACGCTGGATCAGGTCGCCGATGTAGTAGATGTTTTCGGCCTTCAGGCAGTTTGCCGAGCGGACGGTCAGTTCGAGGTCGTCGACCGGACGCAGCAGGATCGGATCGACCAGCGGAGCGCGCGACGGTGCTTCGGCGGCGGCTTCGGTGCCTTCCAGGGCGGCGAACACGTTCAGCTGGTCGACCAGCACGCGTGCCGACTGGCGGATCGCTTCTTCCGGAGTGATGACGCCGTTGGTCTCGATGTTGATGATCAGTTTGTCCAGGTCGGTACGCTGTTCGACACGGGCCGATTCCACGGCGTACGACACGCGGCGCACCGGCGAGAACGAAGCGTCCAGGATGATGCGGCCGATGGTCTTGTTGGTGTCTTCCGACAGGCGACGCACGTTACCGGGAACGTAGCCGCGGCCCTTCTCGACCTTGATCTGCATGTCCAGCTTGCCGCCGGCGGTCAGGTGAGCGATCACGTGATCCGGGTTGATCAGTTCCACGTCATGCGGCAGGTCGATGTCCGAAGCCAGCACGGCGCCTTCGCCTTCCTTCTTCAGGGTCAGGGTGACGGAGTCGCGGTTGTGGACCTTGAAGACCACGCCCTTCAGGTTCAGCAGCAGGTCGACGACGTCTTCCTGCACGCCGTCCAGCGACGAGTACTCGTGCACGACACCGGCGATCGTCACTTCGGTCGGCGCGTAGCCGATCATCGACGACAGCAGCACGCGGCGCAGCGCGTTGCCCAGGGTGTGGCCATAACCACGCTCGAAGGGTTCCATCACGACTTTTGCGTGGCCGGCGCCCAGTGCTTCGACATCGATGATACGTGGTTTCAACAGACTGTTTTGCATGAAATGTCCTTTTCAATACCCTCGGCTCGTTACACCGATAAGGCTGATGGCATTAATAAAAGCGCCTGCTGGGGGAGCAGGCGGTGATACGAATTCGGAAGCGACGGGAGTAGTGGGAATCTGCTTCGTTGCGGTGCCAACCCAAGGTTGCTGCGCCCGCACCACCACTCCCGTCGTTCCGGCGCAGGCCGGAACATTGCCACTGGCATTGTTCCGGCCTGCGCCGGGGTGACTTTTTGAACGACTTGCGTCGCCCGAAAAGTCAATTAACGCGAGTACAGTTCGACGATCAGTGCTTCGTTGACGTCGGCAGCGATCTCGTTACGCTCCGGGAAGGAACGGAAGGTGCCTTCGAACTTCTTGGCATCGACCGACACCCAGCTCGGGAAGCCGACTTGTTCAGCCAGCGACAGCGCTTCAGCGATACGCACTTGCTTCTTGGCCTTTTCGCGGACAGCGATGACGTCGCCGGTCTTGACCTGGTAGGAAGCGATGTTCACGACGTTGCCGTTGACGGTGAAGGCCTTGTGGCTCACCAGCTGGCGTGCTTCAGCGCGGGTCGAACCGAAGCCCATGCGGTAGGCGACGTTGTCGAGGCGGGCTTCCAGCAGCTTCAGCAGGGTTTCGCCGGTGTTGCCCTTCTTGCGCGATGCTTCGGCGAAGTAGCGGCGGAACTGGCGCTCGAGAACGCCGTACATGCGCTTGACCTTCTGCTTTTCACGCAGCTGGTTGCCGTAGTCCGAGGTGCGGGCACCCGACTTGACGCCGTGCTGGCCTGGCTTGATGTCCAGTTTGCACTTCGAATCGAGCGAGCGGCGTGCGCTCTTCAGGAACAGGTCAGTGCCTTCACGGCGCGACAGTTTTGCTTTTGGTCCGATATAACGTGCCACGTTGAATCCTTAAAATAATTAATCACGCCCCGGAGGCATCGCGAGCGATGCGGCAGGCGCTAGTCCACTTCTACTTGAGAGCGGACGTGGCTTGAAAAAACGCCCGCCGTGAAAACGGCAGACGACAAGAGCCGGGCAGTATAACCCATTTTGGGGCTACTGCGCCGGCCAATCTCGTAAAACACAACGGGGCGCAAGGCCCCGTCGTTGGCTTTTCGCGACGCAGGGGAGGGTTTTCACCCTCCCCTACTGCCGATTCAGCGATGCCGTATTAGATACGACGACGCTTCGGCGGACGGCAGCCGTTGTGCGGAACCGGGGTGACGTCCTGGATCTCGGTGATCTTGATGCCCAGGTTGTTCAGTGCGCGCACAGCCGATTCACGGCCCGGGCCTGGGCCCTTGATACGCACTTCCAGGTTCTTCACGCCCGATTCCTGAGCGACCTTGCCTGCGGCTTCGGCAGCAACCTGCGCTGCGAACGGGGTCGATTTGCGCGAACCCTTGAAGCCGGCGCCGCCGGAGGTTGCCCACGACAGGGCATTGCCCTGGCGATCGGTGATCGTGATGATGGTGTTGTTGAAGGACGCGTGCACGTGGGCGATACCCTCGGCAACGTTCTTCTTGACTTTCTTGCGCACGCGGGCTGCTGCTGCGCTGCTCTGTTGCTTGGCCATGGTCGGTTCCTAGATTATTTCTTGAGCGATTGAGCGGCCTTGCGCGGGCCCTTGCGGGTACGTGCATTGGTACGGGTACGCTGACCGCGCACTGGCAGGCCCTTACGGTGACGCATGCCGCGGTAGCAGCCCAGGTCCATCAGACGCTTGATGTTCATGGACAGTTCGCGGCGCAGGTCGCCTTCCACGACAAACTTCGCGACTTCGTCACGCAGCTTCTCGAGTTCGTTATCGTCCAGGTCCTTGACCTTTTTGTTGGTCGCGATACCGGTTGCGTCGCAGATCTTCTGCGAACGCGGACGGCCAATACCGTAGATCGCCGTCAGGCCGATAACAGTGTGCTGATGATTTGGGATGTTAACCCCTGCAATACGTGCCATTCGTTATTCCTCTTAACCTTGACGCTGCTTGTGACGCGGCTCGACGCAGATCACACGGACCACGCCCTTGCGCTTGATGATCTTGCAGTTGCGGCAGATCCGCTTGACTGAAGCGTTAACTTTCATTTTGCACTCTCTTCGGTTCGTTTACTTTAATGATTTTTACTTGGTGCGGAACACAATGCGGGCCCGGGACAGGTCGTACGGGGTCAGTTCCACCGTTACCTTGTCACCCGGGAGAATGCGGATGTAATTCATGCGCATTTTACCCGAGATATGTCCGAGAACCACGTGCCCGTTTTCCAGCTTCACACGGAACGTTGCGTTCGGGAGATTCTCCAGAATCTCCCCCTGCATTTGGATGACGTCGTCTTTTGCCATTCGGTCTATGCCTTCCTCGCTTAACGCGACGGAATTCCGCCCTTGAAATTCGCCTTGCGCAGCAGCGATTCATATTGCTGCGACATGACGTAGTTCTGCACTTGTGCCATGAAGTCCATCGTCACCACGACTACGATGAGGAGCGACGTGCCACCGAAGTAGAAAGGAACTTTCCACTGCGAGGTCAGGAACTCCGGCACCAGGCACACCAGGGTGATATAGACTGCACCGGCCAGGGTCAGGCGCATCAGGATCTTGTCGATGTAGCGCGCAGTCTGCTCGCCCGGGCGGATGCCTGGGACAAATGCGCCGCTCTTCTTCAAGTTGTCCGCCGTTTCCTTGCTGTTGAATACCAGCGCCGTGTAGAAGAAGCAGAAGAATACAATCGCCACCGCATACAGCACCGCGTGAAGCGGTTCACCGTTCGCCAGCGACGCGGCCAGATCCTTGAGGAACCCGATGAAGGGGCTCGAGGAATCCTTGCCACGCGTGAACCAGTCCACGATGGTCGCCGGGAACAGGATGATCGACGAGGCGAAGATCGGCGGGATCACGCCGGCCATGTTCAGCTTCAAGGGCAGGTGGCTGGTTTGGCCACCGTAGATCTTGTTGCCGACCTGACGTTTTGCGTAATTGACCAGGATCTTGCGCTGTCCGCGTTCCACGAACACGACGGCATACGTGACCCCTGCTACCAGGAGCACGATGATGATCGCTGCAATGCTGCTGATCGAACCGTTCGAAACCAGGGTGAACAGGCCACCCAGGGCCGACGGCAGACCTGCTGCGATACCGGCAAAAATGATGATCGAAATACCGTTGCCAAGACCACGCTCGGTGATCTGCTCGCCCAGCCACATGAGGAACATGGTGCCGGTCAGCAGGGTGACCACCGTGACGAAGCGGAAGCCCATGCCCGGATCGAGCACGAGGCCAGGCTGCGCTTCGAGCGCGACCGCGATGCCGAACGCCTGGAACAGAGCCAGTGCAACCGTGAAGTAACGGGTGTACTGGGTGATCTTGCGGCGGCCGGCTTCGCCCTCTTTCTTCAGCGCCTCGAGTTGCGGCGAGACGATCGATGCAAGCTGCATGATGATCGAAGCCGAAATGTAAGGCATGATGCCGAGGGCGAACACGGTAAAGCGGGACAGGGCGCCACCCGAGAACATGTTGAACATGCCCAGGATGCCGCCTTCGTTCTGCTTGAACAGCGCTGCCAGCTGCACCGGGTCAATCCCGGGAACCGGGATGTGAGCACCGATGCGGTACACGACCAATGCGCCAAGCAAAAACCACAGCCGACCCCAGGGGAAGCCGGAAGCGGCGCTTTTACCAAGTTGTGAATTAGTCGCCAATTTTTGCTCCGATCAGGCAGGGCCGCAATTAAGCGACCGAACCGCCAGCTGCTTCGATCGCCGCTTTCGCGCCGGCAGTTGCCTTCAGGCCCTTGAGGGTCACCGCTTTGGTGATCTCGCCCGACAGGATGACGCGCACGTCGCGTGCCACCACCGGCAGGATGCCTGCTTGCTTGAGCACCAGGATGTCGACTTCGCCGACGGCCAGGTTGTTCAGGTCCGACAGACGCACTTCAGCCTTGAACGATGCGTTCAGCGACTTGAAGCCACGCTTCGGCAGACGGCGCTGCAGAGGCATCTGACCGCCTTCGAAGCCGACTTTGTGGAAGCCGCCCGAACGCGATTTCTGACCCTTGTGACCGCGGCCGGCAGTCTTGCCCAGGCCCGAGCCGATACCGCGGCCAACGCGACGCTTCGCGTGCTTGGCGCCGTCAGCTGGTTGAATGGTATTGAGTTCCATTGATTTCTCCGTACGTAAGCCGCGGCTTACGAAACAACTTTAACGAGGTACGCGACTTTGTTGATCATGCCACGCACGGACGGGGTGTCCTGCAGCTCGGAGACCGAGTTGACACGACGCAGACCCAGGCCGCGGACGGTAGCACGGTGATCCTGACGGGTACCGATCAGGCCCTTGACGAGCTTGACTTTGACAGTGTTTGCCATGTTTGTTCCCCTTAACCCAGGATGTCTTCAACCGACTTGCCGCGCTTGGCAGCGACGTCGGAAGCAGTGCTCATTTTCGACAGACCGTCGAGGGTCGCGCGAACCAGGTTGTACGGGTTCGACGAACCGGTCGACTTGGCGACCACGTCGGTCACGCCCATCACCTCGAAGATAGCGCGCATTGCGCCACCAGCGATCACGCCGGTACCTGGCTTGGCAGGCATCATCATGACGCGCGAGGCGCCGTGACGACCGGTGACGGTGTGGTGCAGCGTACCGTTCTTGAGGGGCACCTTGATCAGGTTGCGGCGGGCTTCTTCCATCGCTTTCTGCACGCCGACAGGAACTTCCTTCGACTTGCCCTTGCCCATGCCGATGCGGCCATCGCCGTCACCGACCACGGTCAGCGCTGCAAAACCCATGATACGACCACCCTTGACCACTTTGGTCACGCGGTTGATCGCGATCATTTTTTCGCGCATGCCATCATCCGGCTTGTCGCTTTGCATTTTCGCTTGCATTTTTGCCATGACGATTCTTCCTTAGAACTTCAGACCGGCTTCACGCGCGGCTTCCGCCAGCGCCTTCACACGGCCGTGGTAACGGAAACCCGAGCGGTCGAAAGCGACCTCGGTGATTCCTGCTTTCAGTGCTTTTTCAGCGACGCGCTTGCCGACCAGGGCAGCTGCTGCAGCGTTGCCGCCTGCACCAGTCTTGCCGGCCAGTTCAGCGCGGACTTCTGCTTCCAGCGTCGAAGCCGACACCAGCACCTTTGCGTCCGGGCTGATCAGGTTCGCATAGATGTGCAGGTTGGTGCGATGAACCGACAGACGGTTCACGCCCAGCTGGGCGATCTTGATGCGGGTTTGACGTCCGCGACGCAGACGCGATTGTTTCTTGTCCATGTCAGCTCCGATTATTTCTTCTTGGTTTCTTTAAGCTTCACCACTTCGTCCGAATAACGGACACCCTTGCCCTTGTAAGGCTCAGGCGAGCGGTAAGCGCGCACTTCGGCAGCCGTTTGGCCGACTTTCTGGCGATCGATACCCTTGATCACGATTTCGGTCGGGGTCGGGGTGGTTGCCGTGACGCCTTCCGGCATCGCGTGCAGCACCGGATGCGAGAAGCCCAGCGACAGGTTCAGGGCGTTGCCCTGCACAGCTGCCTTGTAGCCCACGCCCACCAGGTTCAGCTTCTTCTCGAAGCCTTTGGTGACGCCGGTAACCATGTTGTTGACCAGGGCGCGCAGGGTGCCCGACATGGCGTTCGATTCACGCGAATCGTCCACCACGTCGAAAGTCAGCGTGCCGTTGTTGTTTTCCACTTTGACCAGGCCGTTCAGCGGCTGGGTCAGGGTGCCGAGCGGGCCCTTGACGGTGATCGACGACGCGTTGATCGCGACATCGGTACCTGCCGGGACGGCGATTGGCATCTTAGCTACTCGAGACATGTCTACTCCTTAAGCCACGTAGCACAGCACTTCGCCACCGATGCCGGTAGCACGTGCCTTGCGGTCGGTCATCACGCCTTGCGGGGTCGAGACGATTGCCACGCCCAGGCCATTCATGACCGACGGGATTTCATCCTTGCCCTTGTAGACGCGCAGGCCAGGACGGGACACGCGCTCGATGCGCTCGATGACCGGACGGCCGGTGTAATACTTCAAACCGATTTTCAGTTCCGACTTGCCACCTTCGGTGGACACGGCGAAATCTTCGATGTAACCCTCGTCCTTCAGGACGTTGGCAATGGCAACCTTGACTTTCGACGACGGCATTGCGACCGAGGTCTTCTGGACAGTTTGTGCGTTGCGAATGCGGGTCAGCATATCGGCGATAGGATCGCTCATACTCATTGCTTATTCTCCTATTACCAGCTGGCTTTGGTCATACCCGGGATTTCGCCTTTCATGGCGAATTCGCGGACTTTGGTGCGGGCAAGACCGAATTTACGGAAAGTGCCACGTGGACGGCCGGTCATGGCGCAGCGGTTACGCTGGCGGGTCGGGGCCGAGTTGCGCGGCAGTGCCTGCAGTTTCAGGCGCGCTTCGTAACGCTCTTCTTCCGACTTCGACTGGTCGTTGATGATCGCTTTCAGAGCGGCACGCTTTGCGGCGAATTTCTCCACCAGGTCTGCACGCTTCTGTTCGCGGTTAATCAGTGCAAGTTTTGCCATGCTCTTAGTTCCTGAACGGGAATTTGAAGGCGGCGAGCAGCGCTTTGGCTTCTTCGTCGGTCTTAGCGGTGGTCGTGATCGAGATGTTCATGCCACGCAGCGCATCGATCTTGTCGTAGTCGATCTCTGGGAAGATGATCTGTTCCTTGACACCGATGTTGTAGTTGCCGCGACCGTCGAACGATTTGCCGTTCACACCGCGGAAGTCACGCACGCGCGGCAGGGCCACGGTGATGAAGCGGTCCAGGAATTCGTACATGCGGTTGCCGCGCAGGGTGACCATGGTACCGATCGGGTAGCCTTCGCGGATCTTGAAACCTGCGATTGCCTTGCGTGCCTTGGTGACGACCGGCTTCTGGCCGGCGATCTTGGTCAGGTCGCCGGTGGCGTGCTCGATGATCTTCTTGTCGGCAACTGCTTCCGACAGACCCATGTTCAGGGTGATCTTGGTCAGGCGCGGGACTTCCATCACCGACTTGTAACCGAATTTCTCGGTCAGCTCGGCGACGATCTTGTCTTTGTAAATTTGTTGGAGACGGGCCATTTATCTTACCCCTTCACTACTTCGCCGTTCGACTTGAAGACGCGGACTTTCTTGCCGTCCTGGTCTTTGAAGCCAACGCGATCTGCCTTGCCGGTCGCAGCATTGAACAGCGCGACGTTCGACACGTGAATCGGCATAGTCTTGTCGACGATACCACCAGTAACACCGGTCATCGGGTTCGGCTTGGTCGCTTTCTTAGCGACGTTGACGCCTTCGACGATGACGTGTTCAGCGTCTACACGCTTCTGAACGACGCCACGCTTGCCCTTGTCCTTACCGGCCAGAACGATGACTTCGTCGTTTTTACGAATTTTATCCATGTCGATTCCTTACAGAACTTCAGGTGCCAGCGACACGATCTTCATGAACTTCTCGGTACGCAGTTCGCGCGTGACCGGTCCGAAGATACGGGTGCCGATCGGCTCCAGCTTGGCGTTCAGCAGAACGGCGGCGTTGCCGTCGAACTTCACCAGGGAACCGTCCTGGCGGCGCACACCTTTAGCGGTACGCACAACCACGGCGTTGTAAATTTCGCCCTTTTTGACGCGGCCACGCGGCGCAGCCACCTTCACGGTGACCTTGATGATGTCGCCAATGCTCGCATAACGGCGCTTCGAGCCGCCCAACACCTTGATGCACAGAACTTCCTTGGCACCGGTGTTGTCGGCTACTTCGAGCCGGCTTTCGGTTTGAATCATAGTATTTTCTTTCCCAACTTAAGCCGTAGAAAATCCCACGGAAACCGTGGGCCTGCGGTCAGTCTTGGTCCCGCCGTCTTGCCCCTGCTGGAGCGCCACGATTGGGTGATTGGACTTTCCAATATAACTTTCGTTACAGGCCGCTTTTCCGCGGGTACAAACTGCGGCGACACATGAACGAAGCCCGCTAGTATCACAGATACCAGCGGGCCACGCAAGACAAATTTTAAGGCTTAGATGACCTGTGCTTCTTGCACAACACGGGTCACGGTCCAGGCCTTCGTCTTCGAGATCGGGCGACCTTCCGTGATCTCGACCGTATCACCGGTCTTGACCTGGTTGGACTCGTCGTGCGCGTGATACTTGTTCGAACGCACGATGATCTTGCCGTACAGCGGGTGCTTCACGTGACGCTCGATCAGGACGGTTACCGTCTTGTCCATTTTGTCGGACACGACCTTGCCGACCAGCGTACGCTTCAGCGCCGTTTTAGTGGTGTCGTTCATTTGGCTTCCTTCGAGTTCATCACAGTCTTCACACGCGCGATGTCGCGACGTACTTTCTTGAGCTGCGCGGTGTTGCCCAGCTGCTGGGTAGCGATTTGCATGCGCAGGCCGAACTGGGCCTTCAGCAGCTCATTCAGCTCCTTTTGCAGCGCTTCCTGGTCCTTGCCGCGGAGTTCCGATGCTTTCATATTCAACTCCTGTTATTGGCCGACTTGACGGACCACGAAAGTGGTCGCCAGCGGCAGTTTGGCAGCGGCCAGGCGGAACGCTTCGCGCGCCAGTTCTTCTGCGACGCCGTCCATCTCGTACAGGACTTTGCCTGGCTGGATTTCAGCGACGTAGTACTCCGGGTTACCCTTACCGTTACCCATACGGACTTCGGCCGGCTTGTTCGAGATCGGCTTGTCCGGGAAGATACGGATCCAGATACGGCCGCCACGCTTGATGTGACGGGTCATGGCACGACGTGCCGCTTCGATCTGGCGTGCGGTGATACGGCCGCGGGCAACTGCCTTCAGGCCGAACTCGCCGAACGAGACCGCGGTGCCGCGGGTGTGCGAAATGCCGGTGTTACGGCCTTTCTGCTCTTTACGATACTTCCTGCGCGATGGTTGCAGCATGCTTATTCTCCTGCTTTCTCAGCTGGCGCAGCGGCGGCCGGTGCGGCAGGCTTGACAGCCGGACGTGCACGGACGGTTGGTGCTGCATTGCCAGGACGGCCGGCGCCAGCCGGACGTGGGCCGCGCGACGGCTTGCCGTCGTCGCGACGCGGGCCGCGTGGCTTCTTCTCATCCGGTGGGGTGTCGATGACCGGGGCTTCGCCGGTGACCGAACGGTCGCCCTTGTAGACCCAGACCTTGACGCCGATGATGCCGTAGGTGGTCGATGCTTCGCTGGTGCCGTAGTCGATATCGGCGCGCAGGGTGTGCAGAGGCACACGGCCTTCACGGTACCATTCGGTACGTGCGATTTCGATGCCGTTCAGGCGGCCCGACGACATGATCTTGATGCCGACGGCGCCCAGGCGCATGGCGTTCTGCATCGCGCGCTTCATTGCGCGACGGAACATGATGCGCTTTTCGAGCTGCTGCGAGATCGAGTCGGCGATCAGCTGCGAATCGATTTCCGGCTTGCGGATCTCTTCGATATTGACGTGCACAGGCACGCCCATGATCTTCGCCAGCGAAGTCTTCAGGACTTCGATGTCTTCGCCTTTCTTGCCGATCACGACGCCCGGACGCGACGAGTAGATCGTGAAGCGTGCGTTCTTGGCAGGACGCTCGATGACAATGCGGCCGACCGAAGCGTTCTTCAGCTTCTTCTTCAGGAAAGCGCGTGCTTCCAGGTCTTCCTTCAGCATGTCGGCGAAGTTGCCGTTGCCAGCGTACCAGCGCGATGCCCAGTTACGGGTGACCGCCAGGCGGAAGCCGGTTGGGTGGATTTTCTGACCCATCGTATGACCCCTTAGTTACCGACAGTCACGTAGATGTGACAGGATTGTTTCGAAATGCGATCACCGCGGCCTTTGGCGCGAGCCGTAAAGCGCTTCAGGATCGGGCCCTTTTCGACGTAGATCTGCACGACCTTCAGTTCGTCGATGTCCGCGCCATCGTTGTGTTCCGCGTTGGCGATTGCCGACTCGAGAACCTTCTTGATGATGGTCGCGCCCTTTTTCGGGCTGAACTGCAGAATGTTGAGTGCTGCGTCAACTTTCTTGCCGCGGATCAGGTCCGCAACCAGGCGGCCCTTTTGTTCCGACAGGCGAACGCCTTTGAGGATTGCTTTAGTTTCCATTATCGTTTCGCCTTCTTGTCAGCAGCGTGGCCCTTGAACGTACGGGTCAGCGCGAATTCGCCGAGCTTGTGGCCGACCATGTTCTCCGAGACGTACACCGGCACGTGGACCTTGCCGTTGTGCACGGCGATGGTCAGACCGATGAAGTCAGGAGTGATCGTCGAGCGGCGCGACCAGGTTTTGACTGGCTTCTTGTCTTTGGTCGCTTGCGCGGCTTCGACTTTTTTCACCAGGTGGGCGTCAATGAACGGCCCTTTTTTCAATGAACGAGTCATGTTTTATCCCTTATTTCTTGCCGCGGCGCGAGACGATCATCGACGAAGTGCGCTTGTTCGAACGCGTCTTCTTGCCCTTGGTCTGCTGGCCCCATGGCGACACCGGGTGACGACCCGCTGCCGTACGGCCTTCACCACCACCGTGCGGGTGGTCGATCGGGTTCATGACGACACCGCGGACGGTCGGACGCACACCGCGCCAACGCATCGCACCGGCTTTACCGATCTTGCGCAGGCTGTGTTCGGCGTTGCCGACTTCACCCACGGTTGCACGGCACTCGATGTGCACGCGACGGACTTCACCCGAGCGCAGGCGAACCTGGGCGTAGGTGCCTTCGCGGGCCATCAGGACGACAGCGGCGCCGGCGGTGCGGGCCATCTGTGCGCCCTTGCCAGGCAGCATTTCGACGCAGTGCATCACGGTACCGACCGGGATGTTGCGGATCGGCAGGCAGTTACCGGCCTTGATCGGTGCTTCCGAACCGTTCATCAGGGTATCGCCGACAGCGACGCCCTTCGGAGCGATGATGTACGCACGGGCGCCGTCCGCGTAGCACAGCAGAGCGATGTGCGCGGTACGGTTCGGGTCGTATTCGATACGCTCGACCTTGGCAGGGATGCCATCTTTCTGGCGCTTGAAGTCGACCAGACGATAGTGCTGCTTGTGGCCACCGCCGATGTGGCGGGTGGTGATGTGACCGTTGTTGTTACGGCCGGCGGTCTTCGATTTCTTTTCAACCAGGGCTGCGAACGGACGGCCTTTGTACAGGTCGCTGTTCACAACCTTCACCATGCCGCGGCGGCCTGGGGAGGTTGGCTTCATCTTAACGAGTGCCATTATTTAGCCTCCTCGACAAAATTGATTTCCTGGCCCGGCTTCAGGCACACGAAAGCGCGCTTGGTGTGGTTGCGGCGACCAGTGAAACGGCCCGAACGCTTCTGCTTGCCTTCGCGGTTCACGGTTTGCACCGATTCCACGTCGACTTTGAACAGCAGCTCGACGGCGGCTTTGATTTCCGGCTTGGTCGCATCCGGCAGAACCTTGAACACGATCTGTTCGTTCTTTTCAGCGACGAAGGTCGCCTTTTCGGAAATGACCGGAGCCAGCAGCACCTTCATCAGGCGCTCTTCGCTGAATTTGATTGCGGTGCTCATGCGTACATCTCCTCGATCTTGGCCAGAGCAGCTTTGGTGACCAGGACTTTCTTGTAGAACACCAGCGACATCGGGTCAGCTGCCTTCGGCTCGACGACGAGCACGTGCGGCAGGTTGCGCGACGCCAGTTCCAGGTTTTCATCGATGGTGTCGGTGATCACCAGGACCGATTCCAGGCCCATGCTCTGCAGCTTTTGCGACAGCAGCTTGGTCTTCGGAGCTTCGATCGACAGGTTTTCGACAACGTTCAGACGGCCTTCGCGGGCCAGCTGCGAGAAGATCGAGCAGATACCTGCGCGGAACATCTTCTTGTTGACCTTGTGCGAGAAGTTCTCGTCCGGGGTGTTCGGGAAGATGCGACCACCGCCGCGCCACAGAGGCGACGACGACATACCAGCACGAGCGCGGCCGGTGCCCTTCTGGCGCCATGGCTTCTTGGTGGTGTGGTGGACTTCTTCACGGTCCTTCTGCTTGCGGTTGCCGCTGCGCGCGTTGGCGGCGTAGGCGACCACGATCTGGTGGATCAGGGCTTCGTTGTATTCGCGGCCGAACACGGTGTCGGCAGCTGCAACGCCGGCGCCAGCTTGACCTTGCTCATTCAGGAGCTGGAGTTCCATACTTAGGCTCCTTTCTTGGCTTTGGTTTTGACAGCCGGCTTGACGATCACCTGGCCGTTCTTGGCGCCAGGAACGGCACCCTTCACGAGCAGCAGTTGACGGTCAGCGTCGATGCGGGCGATTTCCAGGTTCTGGGTGGTGACGGTAACGTCGCCCAGGTGACCGGTCATGCGCTTGCCCGGGAACACGCGGCCCGGATCCTGCGCCATACCGATGGAGCCAGGAACGTTGTGCGAACGCGAGTTACCGTGGGTCGCACGACCCGAGGCAAAGTTGTAACGCTTGATGGTACCGGCGTAGCCCTTACCGATCGAGGTGCCTTGCACGTCGATTTTCTGGCCCACTTCGAACATCGAAGCATTGATGGTGTCGCCGGCTTTGAGTTCAGCGGCTTTGGCGGAATCGATGCGGAATTCACGCAGCATCGTGCCAGCTTCCACGCCAGCTTTGGCGAGGTGACCGGCAGCGGCCTTGTTCACGCGCGAGGCGCGACGTTGACCGAAGACGACTTGCACAGCAGTGTAGCCGTCAGTTTCAGGGGTTTTGACTTGCGCAACACGGTTGTTGGACACGTCCAGCACGGTGACAGGGATCGAATCGCCGTCATCCGTGAAGATACGCATCATGCCAACCTTGCGACCGAGGAGGCCCAGGCTCATTTTTTCTCCATTCCCACCTACGATTGGGCGGGGCTAATTAGTACTACTAAAAAAGTACGGGCTGAAAAAGACGTGCCCATACCGAAGCCGGCTAGTATAACGCGCAAACGGCAACGGCGCAACAGGAGAAATCGGGGTTGAAACCGGCCTGTTGCGTTTTCCGCAGTATCTTGGAGAGAGCGAGGAATCCGGTCTTGTCGACCGGCACAGAAAAGGCACACCGCTGCGCCTTTTCTCTGCAGGCTACGACCATTGCTGGGAGCCTGCGATCTGGAAGTCTGGTGGGCGGTGCAGGATTCGAACCTGCGACCCCTTGGATGTCGACCAAGTATTCTAACCAGCTGAACTAACCGCCCGGGGAGCCGCATTATACGTAGCAGCCCAGCAGTTTTGCAATAGCTTTTTTTCGATACCGTACACGAGGCCGCTATCGGATCGCGGGTTGTCGATGTCGGCACGAAATGCTATTGTACAAATGCACTTAGCAAAAGTTTCTCTTCAGCACCACCTCTCGCCGGCAGATCCCCGGCTGCGTCCCGCGCAGCATCCTGCCTTCCCCCGGCATGTGCGCCTCCCGGCCCGTCCCGCATGCCCCGACCCGGTCCGCCGCCTGCGCGCGCGGACGCATCGTATGAAAAGGATGATTCATGACCGTTATCGATTCGCAACGCCCGTCCCGCCCCCTCGATCCCGCCCGCCTCGTGCTTGCCACCGACCTCGATGGCACCCTGCTGGCCGGCACCCATGAGGCGCGGCGCCGCGTGCGCGAACTGTTCGCCGGCGCCGCCGGCGCTCCCGAGGGCACGCGCCCCACCCTGGTCTTCGTCACCGGACGCGGCCTCGAGACCGTCATGCCCCTGCTGAGCGACCCCGGCATCCCTACGCCCGACTACATCATCGCCGACGTCGGCGCCACCGTGGTCGACCGCGAGCTGCGCCCGGTCGAACCGATCCAGCACGAACTCACCGCCCACTGGCCCGGCAGCCAGGCCGTGCTGCGCGCCCTCGCCGGTTTCCCGCAGCTGGTGCGCCAGAGCGTGCCCCAGGAGCGGCGCTGCTCCTTCCTCGCCCCCGAAGACGCCATCACCCCCGCCCTGCAGGCGGCGGTGGACGCTCTCGGCTGCGAGCTGCTGTTCTCGGCCGGCCGCTACCTCGACGTGCTGCCGCGCGGCGTCGGCAAGGGCGCCGCGCTGCGCCGCCTGGCCCTCGCCGCCGGCTTCGACCCGGCCAGCGTGGTGGTGGCGGGCGATACCCTGAACGACCTGTCGATGTTCGAAGCGGGCTTTCGCGGCGTGGTGGTGGGCGGCGCCGAGCCCGCCCTCGCCGAGCGCGTGCGCAAGAACCCGCGCGTGCACGTGGCCACGCAGGAAGGCTGCGGCGGCATCCTCGAGGGCCTGGCGCGCCACGGCGTGCCGCTGGGCGAAGCGCGTCCCAGGGACGCGGCGCCGGTCCACGGCGACGCCGAGCTGGTCATGGTCTACCACCGCCTGCCCTTCGACGAGATCGAGGTGGACGGCATCACGCTGCAGCAGCGCCCGAAGAGCCCGAACGGCATCATGCCGACCCTGCTGAACTTCTTTGCCGGCGGCCGCAAGGGCTCCTGGGTGGCCTGGTCGCATCAGGCCAGCCGCGCCCCCGAGGGATTCGCCACCCACGTGGCGGTCGACGCCGGTCGCTATCCGCAGCTGCAGGCCGCGCGCATCGCCCTCACCGGGGAAGACATCGACCTGTTCTACAAGAAGTTCTCGAAGGAGGCCTTCTGGCCCATCATCTTCTCCTTCCCGGACAAGGCCCGCTTCAACCAGGCCCACTGGGAGCGCTTCCTGGAGGTGAACCGCCTGTTCGCCGAGCAGACCGCGCGCGAGGCGGCCATCAACGCCACCGCCTGGATCCACGACTACAACCTGTGGATGGTCCCGGCTTTCCTGCGCCCGCTGCGCCCCGATCTGACCATCGCCTTCTTCCACCACACGGCCTTCCCCTCGAGCGACGTGTTCAACATCCTGCCCTGGCGCCGCGACATCATCGGCAGCCTGCTGCAGTGCGACTACGTGGGCTTCCATATCCCGCGCTACGTCGAGAACTTCGTCGACGCGGTGCGCTCGTTCGCGCCGGTGGAGGTGGCCGGCAGCGTGCCGTGCGCGCCGCGCTTCCTCACCTATGGCTGCGCGCTCGGCGTGGACCGCATGATGACGGCGATCGAGGTCGGCGGGCGCCGGGTGGCGCTGGGCGCACACCCGGTCGGCACCGACGTCGCATCGATCCGCGCACTGGCGCAGAGCGAAACCGTGCAGCGCCAGCTGGCCGAACTCGACGCCTATCTGGATGGCCGTACGGGCATCGTCTCGATCGAACGCCTCGACTACGTCAAGGGCTCGCTGGAGAAGCTGGAAGCCTTCGAGCGCATGCTGGAGCGCCATCCGGAGCTGCTGGGCAAGGTGACCCTGCTGAACATCGTCACCCCGGCCGCCAGCGGCATGGAGATCTACGACAGCCTGCGCGAGGAACTCGACCGCGCCGTCGGCCGCATCAACGGCCGCTTCTCGACGCTCGACTGGGTGCCGGTGCGCTACTTCTACCGCTCCCTGCCTTTTGAAGACGTGGTGGCCCACTACGCGGCCTGCGGCATCGCCTGGATCACGCCGCTGCGCGATGGCCTGAACCTGGTGGCCAAGGAATACATCGCCGCGCGCCAGGCGGCGGGGCGGCCCGGCGTGCTGCTGCTGTCCGAGTTTGCCGGCGCCGCCGTCGAACTGCACGGCGCCCTCCTGGTGAACCCCTACGATGCGAACGCCATGAGCGAGACCCTGTACCGGGCCCTCACCATGGGCGCCGACGAAGTCGCCTACCGCGCCGCGCGCCTGGGAATGATCGTGGAAGAACACGACGTGGCGCGCTGGGGCGAAGGCTTCCTGGCGGCGCTGGCGCCCAGGACGGTCGTCGACGAACGTCCCGCGGCATGAGGAGGCCGGACATGAACACCCTCTTCCTCGGTAATCCGCTGGCCGACTGGCTGATCGCCCTCGTGGCCGCGGCGGTGGTCGCGGCCGGCCTGGACGCGGTCAAGGCCATCCTGCTGCGCCGCCTCTCGCGCCTGGTGGCGGCCGATCCCGGCAATGCCCGCGCGGCAGGCTCCTTCGCCGCCGCCCTCTCCAGCACCCGGCTGGCGGTGCTGGTGCTGGTCGGCCTGTATGCCGGCGCCAGCCTGCTGGTCCTTCCCGAACGCGCCCAGCTGGTGCTGAGCCGCATCGCGATCGCCGCGGTGCTGGTGCAGTGCGCGATCTGGGGCGACCATGCGGTGCGCGCCTGGCTGGCCGGCACGCGCGCCCGCCAGGCGGCCGATCCGGACCGCGTGACCTCGTCCGCCGCGATCGCCTTCCTGCTGCGGGTGGCGCTGTGGGCGGTGGTGGCGCTGATGATCCTCGATAACCTCGGCGTCAACATCACCACCCTGGTGGCCAGTCTCGGCATCGGCGGCATCGCCATCGCCCTCGCCGTGCAGAGCATCCTCGGCGACCTGTTCGCCTCGCTCTCCATCGTGCTCGACAAGCCTTTCGTGGTGGGTGACTTCATCATCGTCGACACCATGCTGGGCACGGTCGAGCGCATCGGCCTGAAGACCACCCGCGTGCGCAGCCTGGGCGGCGAGCAGATCGTGTTCTCGAACGCCGACCTGCTGAAAAGCCGCATCCAGAACCTGCGCCGCATGGAAGCGCGGCGCGTGGTGTTCCGCTTCGACCTCACCTACGACACGCCGGAACCGGCCCTGCGCCTGCTGCCCGGCCTGATCGAGGAGATCGTCACCGCCCAGCCCCAGGTGCGCTTCGACCGCGCCCACCTGGCCTCGCTGGCGGCGCCCGGCTACACCTTCGAGACGGTCTATTACGTGGACAGCGCCGACTACCGGGTCTTCATGGACACGCAGCAGGAGGTCTACTTGCGCATCGTGGCGATGCTGGAAGAACAGGGCGTGCGCCTGGCCCTGCCGGCGCACGCCGTCCACCTGGCGAAGGCTCCCGCTTCGGTGCCGCTGCGGCAGGCCGCCTGATTCAGGGCGCCAGCGGCAGGATGCGCAGCGGGCTGCCTGCGTCGCAGCCCAGCGCATCCACGGCAGCCTGCGGCAGCACCACGATGGGCGCCCCGGGGTCCGTGTCCGCGACGACGGCGCGAAAGCGATGCCGCTCCGTGCAGGCGGCGCGCCGGCGCCGTGTCGGCGTGGGTCTTGCCGATCGCCGCGCAGGCGTCAAGGCCCAGCAGGTGGGTGTACAGGGGCAGGCGCGGCACCAGGTGTTCGATGAAGAGACGGTCGCCGTTGTCGCAGAAAACGTCGGCCTCGTGGAAATCCATGTGGAAGAAGGGCCGCCCCACGGCTTCCCAGAAGGGCGACCTCCCCTGCCCGTCCTGGAAACCGCGCATCTCGGCGAAGACCTTGCTGCCAAACAGCGAAGGAAACTGGGCCATGAACAACAGGCGGCCTTTCGACAGCAGCCTGCCATTGCTGCCGCTGCGGTAGTCCGGGTGCAGGTAGAGCGAGCACAGCTCCGACGCGCCGGAGAGGTCGTGGCTCAGGTGCAGCGACTGCACCCGGTTCACCAGGCCGGTGGTGGGGCTGGCGTGTACCGAAGTGCTGATCCGGTAGTTATAGAAGGGCTCCCTGACCCCGACCGCGGCCTTGATGGTCGAGACGCCGCATACCCGCCCCGCCGCCAGGTCTTCCAGGACGAATACGTAGTCGGCGTCGGCAGGCGCGAGCTCGCCGGAAAAGGAGGCGGCCGCCACGGCCAGGCACTCGCGCAGCGCGCCGCGTTCGGCATTCAGCGTCGTCATGCCCGGCCCGACGCCCTTGGCCAGCTCGAAAACGGCATCGAGGTCGGTTTCCAGTGCGTTGCGCAGGACGAGCATGGCTTACAGCGCTTTCTCCACCGGCGGGATGGCCACGTCCGGCAAGGCCAGCGTTTCCTGGTGCTTGCGATGGATGCCGAACAGGATCAGGCCGGACGCCGCGGCAATCGCCGCCATCATCAGGAAGAAGGTTTCGGGGCGCATGCTTTCCCAGGTGGCGCCGATCACACCCGAGAGCAGGTTGCCGGTAAAGGAGCAGAAGAACCAGGCGGCCACGGTGGTGGCGGCGAAGCGCTTCGGCGCCAGGGTGGCGAACAGGCCCAGGCCGACCGGCAGGATGTAGAGCTCGGCCAGCGTGAAGACGGCGAAGAACAGGACCATCCAGGGCCAGCCGATCGCGAAGCCGCTGCCGGCCGCCAGCACGATCAGCCCGGCCAGCAGGGCGTAGGAAACGCCGATGCCGAGCGCGCCCTGCCCCATGCGGCGCAAGGCCGGCGTGCCGAGGCCGCGGGCGGCGCGGGCATTCCACATGCGCACCAGCAGGGGGCTGAACAGGAACACGAACATCGGATTGAGCGACTGGAACCAGGTCACGGGAATCGTCATGCCCAGGGCCGTGCGCTCGACCGCCGTATCCGACCAGACCGCGAAGGTATTGCCGGTCTGCTCGTAGGCGATCCGGAACAGCATCACGGCCAGCGCCACGCCCACCAGCAACGGCACGTTCGACATGCCCTCGTTCGAATCCACCGCGCCCGGGCGCCCCACCGGCTTCGACGCCTCCGGCGGCAGGTATCGGCCGCCCCAGAGATAGACCACCAGGCCCAGGCACATGCCGATGCCGGCGGCGCCGAAGCCGTAGTGCCAGCCATAGACTTCGCCCAGGGTGCCGCAGATCAGCGGCGCCAGGAAGGCGCCCAGGTTGATGCCCACGTAATAAACGTTGAAGGCGGCGCCGGCGCGCGGGTCGTCCTTCGGGTACAGCAGGGTGACCTGGCTCGGCAGATTCGGCAGGAACAGGCCGTTGCCGATCGCGATGACCGCCATCGCCGGGAAGAACAGCGATTCGAAGGCCATCATGAAGTGGCCGAGCGCCATGAGCAGGCCGCCGATCACCACGGCCGGGCGCCGGCCCAGCCAGCGGTCGGCGATCATGCCGCCGAAAATCGGCGTCAGATAGACGCCCGCAGCATAGGCGCCGAAGATCAGGGACGCGGAAGCCTGGGTGTACTGCAGCTCCTTGGTCATGTAATAGATCTGCAGGGCGCGCATGCCGAAGAAGGAGAACTTCTCCCACATCTCGGTCAGGAACAGGACGGTCAGGCCGCGGGGCTGGCCGAACCAGGTGGCGGTGTCACGCATGGCCGGTCTCCTCGTCGAGTGGCCACATGGGCCGTTGCAGGTGGACATAAGGCAGGCGCGCCAGGTCGCTGTGCAGGGCGCCGGGGGCGTCGCAGATGAGGGTTTCGGCGGCGATCGGATCGAAGCAGGCGCGGAAGTGCCGGGTCGACTTCACCACCACCAGGCGCTTCGTGGAGAGGTCGATCCCCAGCTCGGTGAAGCATTCGGGCGAGAACACCTGCTGGCGCCGGGTATTCAGGACGATGTCGATGCCCTGCGCGCGGATCGCGACCGCGTCGCCCAGGCTTTCCGTGTACTTGCCGGCAAGGCCATGCTGGCGCGCGTCGCGCCGCACCGCCGTCACCGTCGCCGGCAGGTCGACCGGCTGGCCGGAACCCGGGCCGACCTTGCCGCCGATGCGCAGCGGCAGCTCGGCGCCGACGCCGGCATCCATGGCCAGCTGCACGGCCAGCGGATCCCAAAGCATGCCCAGGGCGACGTCGCGCGCGCCCCGTTCCAGCAGCGCGCGCAGCACGAAGGTGCTGTCGCAGGCCGCGCCGCCGCCGGGGTTGTCGGCGCTGTCGGCCATGACCACCAGGCCTGCGGTCGAGGCCAGCGCCGCGTCCACGGCCTCGTCGAGCCCCAGCATCGAGCGCGCGCCGAGACTGCGCAGCGCGTAGAAGGCATGCGCCAGCTGGGCCGCGATGGTCTCCGCCCGTTCGCGCGCGCCGCTTTCGAACACCACCAGTACGGCGGCGCCCGTCTCGGCGGTGTCGGACCAGGGGAAGCCGTGGATCAGCGAAATCGACAGGATGCCGTCCTGGGACTCGCCCTCCCCCACCCGCTCGAGCAGCGCGCGCATCGGCGCTTCGCCCGTGCCGAACAGCCCCAGCATCGGCACCCGGCGCAGCAGGGTGTCGGGCCGGCATCCGCCCCCGGCCATGCCGGACAGGATCGCATGCAGTTCGCGGGTGCGCGCCAGGTAGTCGGTATGCGGATACTCCTTGCAGGCGACGAGCACCGCGCCGCTGTCCGTCATGCGCGGGGTCAGGGTCGCGTGCAGGTCGAGCAGCGCGCCGACCGGCACGCCGGGACCGACCAGGGCGCGCACGCGCTCGAGCAGGTCGCCTTCGCAATCCTGGTAGCCCTGGGCGATCATGGCGCCGTGCAGCACCAGGAACACCGCATCGACCGGACCGGCGGCCGCCAGTTCTGCGAGCAATTCGTCGCGCAAGCCTTCGTACACCTGGCGCGCCACGGGTCCGCCCGGCTGGGCCCAGGCGCACAGGCCCTGCGTGACCCGATCGCCGTGTTCACGCGCCACCTCGCGCAGGAAGCCATAGCCGGGAAAGCCATGGGCCAGGTCCTGGGCCGCCGCATCCGCGCCCGGCCGGACCAGGATCCCCTCTTCGAAGGACCGCAGCGTGGTCGGGATCGGCGAGAAGCTGTTGGTTTCGTGGGCGAGTGCGGCAAGGAAGATGTGCATGGCAATCCTCAGGTCTGGAAACGCGCGGGGCTGATACGGGCGGGGTCGAAGCCGAACGATGCCAGTTCCGGCGCCGGCGCTTCACCCAGCAGCAGCGACGCATAATAGCGTCCCGCGCCGGGCGCCGACTGGATGCCGTAGCCGCCCTGCCCCGCGGCCCAGAAAAAGCCCGGCAGCTTCGGATCGAAGCCCCCGACGAGCTCGCCGTCCGCGACGAAGCTGCGCAGGCCGGCCCAGGTGTGGGTCGGACGCCGGATGCGCAGGGTGGTGAGACGCTCGATGTTGTCGATGGCGATCGCGATGTCGAGCTCCTCGGCCTGCACGTCGTGCGGCGTCACCGGGTCTGCGTTCACGGGGGAGCCGAGCAGCATGCCGGCGTCGGGCTTGATGTAGAACGATTCGGTCACGTCGAGGAACAGCGGCCAGTCCTGCGTCGACAGCCCGTCGGGCGGCGCGAAGATGAAGGCCGAGCGGCGCTTGGGCACCAGGCCCACCGGATCGGCGCCGGCCAGGCGCGCGACCTCGTCGGCCCAGGCTCCGGCCGCGTTCACCACCACCGGCGCGCGGCAGGTCCCGGCGCGGGTCGCGACTTCCCACAAGCCGTCCACGCGCTGCACGCCCGTCACGGCGGCATCGAGGACGGTCGTCGCGCCGTTGGCGCGGGCGCCGCGCAGGAAGCCCTGCAGCAGGGCGTCGACGTCGATGTCGGCGGCATCCTTTTCGAGCACGCCACCGATCACCTGGTCCGGCCGCAACACCGGCACCAGTTCGAGGGCAGCCTGCGCGTCGAGCCGCTCCACCGGCGACGAGGTGGCGCGCACCAGCTTCTCGTGCTGGTCGAGCAGCGCTTCCTGGCCCGGCGCGCCGAACACGAAGGCGCCGCGCGGCGTGAGCAAGGGATGGTCGCTGAAGCCCGCCGGGGGGGTGCGGAAGAAATCGAGGCTGGCGCGGGTAAGCGCACGTACCTGGTCCGGACCGTAGCTTTCCATGAACAGCGCGGCCGAGCGCCCGGTGCTGTGGTAGCCGGGCTGGGATTCCGCCTCCAGCACGATGACGCGCGCGCGGCGCGACAGCCAGTAGGCGACCGAGGCGCCGCCGATGCCGGCGCCGATCACGATGAAATCCGCAGTGTCCTGACCCATACGATCCACTTGCCCGCCTTTCGCCGTTTGCATAATTTTCAAAAAAAGAAAATTCTTCTATACCTGAAAGATATGCGACGCCGAACGCCTGCGCAAGCATTTTCTGAAACAACCGAACGCAGCCGCGCAACGATTGACGGCATGTTCCGGGCTGGTGATAATGATTTTTATTTCCGAATCAGAAAATTTCTGTAAATTTGAAATGAAGGAGAACGCCATGACCGGAATCGAACGCACGCCCAGCGAACTGCCGCTGCCCTTCTCGAAAGCGGTCCGCGCGGGCGGATTCCTGATGCTGTCCGGCCAGATCCCGCTGGGCGGGGATGGCGCGCCCTTGCGCGGGACGATCGAGGAACAGACCGCGAGCGTCATCGAGGGCATCGCGGCCACGCTGGCGCAGCACGGCGCCAGCGTGGAGGATGTGGTACGGGTGACGGTGTGGCTGTCCGACCTGGCGCTGTTCGCGCGCTTCAATGCGGTCTATGCCGGCTATTTCAAGGCGCCGCACCTGCCCGTGCGGTCGACGGTGCAGGCGAAGCTGGCTTTCGACGTGGACGTCGAGATCGAGGCGACGGCGTACAAGCCGTAGCCGGAGCTACTTCTTCGGCTTCCTGGAAGCCGCTTTTGCCGCCGGTTTGGCGGCCGGCGCTGGCGCGCTGTCAGGCACGGTATCCGGCGCCGGCTCGATCAGCGAAGCGAAGGTGCCTTCCGAACTCGGCTCGTCGGAGGTGCACACCGACAGCACGCGGCAGGTCCCCTCCCCCACCGCGATATAGGCATGCGCCATGCCGCTGTCGAAGTAGATGGAGTCGCCGGTTTCCAGGCGCACCGGGGCGTACAGGTCGGTGTACAGGTCGACCGCGCCTTCGAGGACCAGGGCGAATTCCTCGCCCGGGTGGCGGATCAGCTCACCGAATTCGGCCAGCGAACGCGCGTGGATCTCGGCGAAGATCGGCACCGAGCGCTTGTTCAGCAGGTCGGCCGCCGGGTAGAGGTGCGAATAGTTCGGAGTGTTGATGACGTAGCCGGTGCCGCGCCGGTTGATGCTGCGGCGTCCGCTGGAAGCCGGCGCCGGCGCCTTCTCCGCCGTGGGACTGCCGCTGAACAGCTCCGAAATATCGATTTCCAGGGCATGGCAAATGCGCAGCAGCTTGTCGTAGCTGAGCGACATCTTGTTGTTCTCGATCTTGGAGATGGTGGACATCGGCATGCCGCTCTTCTCGCCAGCCTCGATCAGCGTCATGCCGCGTTCCTTGCGGATGCGCCGGAGCGACTCGCCCAGGTTGCCGTCCGGTCCGTGATTGATCGCGCGTTTGGTTGCCATCGGTGTCCTCTTCAGAAGCGCCCATTATAGTGCTGCCTTGCCACGATTGAAAACGCGGCACGTCGGTTTTCCGGAACGCTAAATCCCTTGCACACCGTGCGGATCGGCCACCCGCGGCCAGTAATCGAGGGAGCGCAGGCGGTAGGGAATCGCCGCGAAGTCCAAGCTCATCGCGCCGGGCGTGCTCACGTAGAGGACTTTGCGCGCGATCGGCGCGAATTCCGCGTGGAAGTGCTGGGTCGACTTCACGGCAACGATGGCCTTGTCGAGCAGGGAAATGCCGGCGCCGGTGAAGGCGTCCAGGCCGTAGGTCTGGGTGCGGATCGAGCACAGGAGGATGTGCAGGCCGCCGGCCGCCTCGACCCAGACGCAGTCGCCCAGGCGCTCGCGCGTGCCGAGCGCGCTCTGGCTGTGGTCCGGCACGATGGCGCGCACGGTCACCCGCAGATCGACCGGCTGGCCGGACGCCGGCCCGCACTTGCCGCCGATGCGCAGGTCCAGCTGCGCGCCCACGCCGGCGCCTTTGCAGACGTGGACCGCGCCCAGGTCCCAGATGGCGCCGACGGCGCTGTTCGCGATCCGGCGCTCTACCAGGCGGCGCAGGATGAAGGTGCTGTCGCCGGCGGCGCCGCCGCCCGGGTTGTCGGCCACGTCCGCCAGCACGGCCGGCCCCCGCGGTTCCGCCATCCCGAGACCGGACTCGCAGGCCGCGTCGAGCGCCTCGTCGATGCCGCACACCTCGGCGCCGATGCGCTCGCGCAGCGCCCAGAATTCCCGGCCCAGCTGCTGCGCCCAAGCCCGCGCCAGGGCGGGATCGTTGTCGGTGACGACCCACAGCTTCGCGCCCGCCTCGGGCACATCGCCCCAGGGGAAGCCATGGCCGAGCGAGACCGAGAGCACGCCCGGCTCGCGTTCGACCGCCTGCATGCGCCGGACAAAACCCTGCATCGGCTCGCGCGTGGTGTGCCACAGGCCGACCATCCTGCAATCGAAGACGGCGGTCACGGGACGCACCTTCCCCAGCGCGGCATCCTTCAGGATGCGGTACAGCTCTTCGCCACGCGCGTCGGTATCCGTATGCGGGTACTCCTTGAAAGCGATGATGACGTCGGCCGCAGCATGCATCCGCTCCGTGAAGTGACAGTGCAGGTCGAGCTCGAGCCCGACCGGCACGCCGGGGCCGACGATCTCGCGGATCGCCGCCGCCAGGTCGCCCTCGCAATCGTCGATGCCCTCGGCCGCCATCGCCCCGTGCAGCAGCAGCTGCACCGCGTCGACCGGCAGGGCCGCGCGCAGGTCCGCCAGGATCTCGTCACGCAGCGCTTCGTACACCTGGCGCACCGTGCGTCCGCCCGGCTGGGCCAGGGTGCACAGGCTCTCGACCACCTCCCCGCCCTCGCGCTCGACCAGATCGCGCAGGCAGCGGAGAAAAGCGCCAGCGCCTTCCGGATCGCGCCGGCTGGCGTCGCCGTGGAAGATGCCGATCTCCTCGAAGTCGCCCAGCCCGGTCGGCGCGGCGGCGAAGGTATTGGTCTCCGTGGCCAGGTGGGCGATGAAGAAGCGCACGTGCGGGCTCAGTAGTTCAGGTTCCAGGTGATCAGGTGGCCGACCAGGCCGAGCCAGACCACGCCCAGCAGGCCGAGCGCCACCAGCACCGCCCATGCGCGGGTGAGGCGGGAAGCGCCCGTGCGGCGCATGCGCCACGCCACCCACACGCCCACCGCCGCCGCGCCGATGGCCAGCAGGCCGCTCGCTTCCAGCAGGCCGACGATCCAGTCGATGCCGCTGTGGTAGACGGCGACGTCGGTGCTCAGGACCGGCTTGATCAGGATGAACCAGGCCGCGATGTAGAGCAGGGACACCAGCACCGCCCCACGCTGCCAGCGGCGCAGGCGCTGCAGCTCGGGCGAGGCGCCGCTGCTCGCGCGGTCGGCGCGGCGCAGCAGGGCGCCCACCGGCCAGGCAAGCAGGGCGAGCGTGAGCACCAGGAAGGACAGCAGCAGGATGCTGACGTTGAGCGGCGCCGAATTGACAAAAGTTGCCTCCTGCAGCACCGCGACCGGGTTGTCGCTGTCGATCACGGTCTTCACGCCGTTGATGTCGCGCAGCGCCATCATCTGGGCGCCGCCGACCTTGCGCCACAGCTGCGGCCCGACTTCGCGGTAGGTGCCCATCTCGCCCAGGCCGTCCGGCACGGAAATCGTCCCGTCCGGATTGGCCGTGACGACGGTCTGCTGCAGCAGGTAGAAGAAGCGCAGGAAACCGTGGTCGACCCGGCGCGAGCTCTGATAGCGGCCGGCGATCGTCGCGGCGTCGGCCTGCGCGGTGGCCAGGGTCGGCTGCTCGGCCGCCGGCGGAGCCGGGAAGTAGCGGTCCATGAAGCCGTCCATCAGCTCCTTGCGCGCGGTGTAGACGGCGCCGTCCTTGCCGCGGCTGTTGTAGGTGAAGTAGATGCCCACGCCTTCCTCGGGCAGCAGGTTCATCTCGGTGTGGTAGACGATGGTGTCGCCGCCGTGGCCGATGAGCAGGCGCCCGTTGTGCCGCACGTGGAAGAAGCCGTGCGCCATGGTGCCGAAGCCCGGCAGGCCCTGGTGGGTGTAGCTGGGGCTGTGCATGCGTGCGGTGGTCGCTGCATCGAGGATGCTGGCGCCATCCACGCTGCCCTGCCCCAGGTGGGCCAGCATGAAGCGCGTCATGTCGGCGGCGGTGGTGGTGAGCGAGCCGGCGGGCGCCGTGATCACCAGCTCGAAGGGCGACGGCGGCTCCGTCAAGGTGTTGTAGCCCTTCGAGAGATAGCCCGGGAAGCCCTTGGGTATCGGCTGGACGAAGGTCGAGTGACTCATGCCCAGCGGCTTGAAGATGTGCTGCTCGACATAGGTTTCGAAGGGCAGCCCGGACACCCGCTGCACGATGTAGCCGGCCAGCGCCACGCCGTAGTTCGAATAGCCCGGCGCTTCGCCCGGTGCGAACAGCATGGGCCGCGGATGCTCCTTCAGGTAGCGTTCGGTGGTCTGGGCCAGGGCCGGGTCGTAGCCCAGCAGGTCCTTCAGCCCCTCCTCGAAGCCGGCGCGGTGGTTCATCAGGTCGCGCATGGTGATCGGCTTGCCGTAGGCTTCCTCGATCCTGAAGTCGAGGTAGTCGTTGACATTGCGGTCGAGGTCGATCTTGCCCTGCTGGACCAGCTGCATGACGGCGGTCCAGGTAAACGGTTTGGAGGTCGAGCCCGGGCGCACCAGGGTGGTGGCCGGATACATCGGGACCTTCGCCTCGACGTCGGCCAGTCCGTATCCTTTCTGCAGCAGCACCTTGCCGTCCTTGACCACGCTGATCACCATGCCCGCGATCTCGCCGCTCTTCAAGGAGTACGGCACACGGCCGTCCAGCCAGGCCGACAGGTCGGTGGCGTCCAGGGCATGCGCGCCGCCGGCAGTGGCGCCGCTGGCCGCCGCGCGCGGCGCTTCCGGGACCTGTGGGTCGGCGCTGCGGCTCTTCTCCAGCGCCGCCGCGGCCCTCTCCTTCGGCGTCAGCTGCTGCTTCGGTCCGGGCGCCAGGTCGGCGAGCGCCTGCTGCCCCTGGGCGGTGACCAGGGCCGGCGCCAGGCCGAAGGCGGCCGCCGCGAGCAGAGACAGGAAACGGGTACGCACTTTCATCGGACTCCTCGCGTGTCAGTAGTTGGGGTTGAAGCTCAGCAGATGATGGTAGAAGCCCAGCGCCGTCAGCACGAGGAAGCACAGCACCCACAGCACCGGCAGCACCAGGGCCGCCTTTCCGGCGCCGGCCGCGAGGACGGTGCGCGCATGCCACGAGGCCACGGCCAGGCCGCCGAGGAAGGCCAGCCAGCTGCTCAGCTGGGCCAGCAGCAGCAAGGTGCTCGGGTCGCTGTTCTCCATGCGGACGAAGACCCCGGCCCACATTGCCACGCTCACCAGCACCAGGCAACAGGCCAGGCGCAGCCAGGTCAGCGAACGCGCGGGCGGCGCCAAGCCGTGGCGGCGGCGCAGGCGCGCCACGACCGGCCAGGCCAGCACCGTGCCCAGGACCAGCACCAGGGAAGCCAGCAGGAGGGCCAGGGCAGTGCCGCTCGCCATGAAGGGCACCGGCTCGAACACGAAGGCGAACACATAGGGTTCCAGGCCCCAGCGCTTGACGGCGCCGTTCTCGACGATGGCCTGCAGGCGGCGCTTGCCGTTGATTTCTTCCCACAGGAAGGGCTTCACTTCGCGGAACTCGCTGCGGCTTCCGCCGATCGCGATCGCCACGCGGCCGCCCTCGACCGCCTCGACTTTCAGGGGGCTGAGCAGCTGCAGGATCGAGAAGAAGGTCGAGTCCTCGCGCCGGGAATTGCGGTAGGCGCCGGCCAGCAGCCTGGCGTGCGCCTCGGCGGTGGCAGTGTCGACACCGACGGCACTGGCCGGCCGGGCATCCGGCAGGTAACGGTCGGCGAAGCCGTGGTAGAGGCGATCGCGCAGCCATTTTCCCAGGTCGTGGCGGCCCGGCGAATTCACCGACACGTAGATGCCGATGCCGTCGTCGACCAGCAGGATCATGTCGGAGTGGAACAGGATGGTGTCGCCGCCATGGCCGACGGCGCGGTGGCCATTGATGTCCTGCTGGTAGAAGCCCAGGCCGATGCCGTTCAGGTCCGGCATGCCGCGCGTGATTTGGGTGTGCATCAGCTTCACGGTGTCGGCCTTCAGGATGCGCTGGCCATCGAGCTCGCCGCCGTTCAGGTAGGCCAGCATGAAGCGCGCCATGTCGGAGCCGGGCGCGGCCAGGCTGCCGGCGGGCGGCAGGCTGACCACTTCGTAGCCCTTGGGTGCTTCGTCGACGCTGAGGTAGCCCTGCGACATCTGCCCGCGCAGCGCCTTCGGCAGGGGTTGGCGGAAGCTCGACTGGGTCATCTTCAGGGGTGCGAAGATGCGCTGCTCGATGTAGTCGTCGAAGGACAGGCCGCTCACGCGCTGCACGATATAGCCGGCCAGGCCGGTGGCCCAGTTCGAATAGCCCTGGGTGGTGCCGGGGTCGTAGAGGTAGGGTGGAATGTAGTTCTTCAGGACCTGCTCGTTGTCCGAACCGTGTTCGCCGTAGAGAATCAGGGCGCGGCCCGTCTCTTCGAGGCCGGTGGTGTGGGTCAGCACGTGGCGCAGGGTCAGCGCCTTGCCGTTGCGGCCGGGGACGGTGAAGTCGAGGTAGCGGTTGACGTCGGCGTCGAGATCGAGCTTGCCCTGCTCCACCAGCTGCATCACGGCGGTCCAGGTGAACAGTTTCGAGATCGATCCGGGACGGAACAGGGTGCGGTCCGGATCGACCGGCTGCGCCTTGTCCCAGTCGGCATAGCCGTAGCCTTTCTGCAGCAGCGGCTTGCCGTCCTTGACCATCACCACCACCGCGCCGGGCACGCCGGCGATGCGCAGGGCGCTGGGCATCATGCCGTCCAGCCAGGTCTCGACGTCGGCCGCGCTCAGGACTGGCGTGGCAGGCTTCGCTTCGGGCGTGACCGGCACCTCGCCCGAGACGGACGCCGGAGCCTGCGCCCTGGGCGGGGCGGGAACGGGCGCCTGTGCCGGCGCCTGGGCCAGCGCCGCGCCGGCAAGCAGCATCAGCGCGGACAAGCAGGCGGAGAACGAAGCGCGGCGCATCAGAAGGCCCTCGCCAGGCTCAGGCCCACGGTGCGCGGCTGCACGGGCGTGGCGCGCAGCGGTCCGCCGAAGGCGGTGAGCGCGGTGTCGGCGCCGCTCAGGGCGCGCTTGTCGCCCAGGTTGCGGACGAAGGCCCCGACTTCCCAGCCGTCCACGTCCACGCCCAGCTGCGCGTCCACCAGCGTATAGCCCGGCACGCTGAAATAGGGAATCGAGGTCTGCGGCGAGTCGAAACCGGCATTGCGCTGGCCGACGCGGCGCACGCCCACGCCCGCCCAGGCGCGCTTGCCGGCGAGCTCGAAGTCGTAGCGGCCGTTCAGCGAGGCCGATACCTTGGCCGTATTCGGCAGGCGTGCGCCCGCCTGGCCCAGGGCCGGCGCATCCTCGGTCAGCTTGGCGTCGGTCCAGGCCAGGCTGCCGTCCACGCTGAAGCTGTCGTTGACCTTGTAGCGCAGGGCCAGCTCGAGGCCCTTGGATTCGGCTTCGCCGGCATTGCCGGTCAGGGTGGTCACGCCGAAGGCGACCGGCTGCTGCAGCTTGTCCCAGCGGATGTCGAACAGGGCCAGCTCCAGGAACAGGCGGCGGTCCATCAGGTCCGCCTTGTAGCCGACCTCGTAGCTCCACAGCTTGTCGGCCTCGAAGCTCAAGGGCGCGCCCGGCACCACCGAGCCGTCCTGGTCGAGCGCCGGCGGGTTCGGCCCGCCCGGGCGGTAGCCGCTGGCGGCGCGGAAGTAGACGCTGCTGGTCTTGTCGAGCGAATAGCGGACGGTGGCGAGATAGGTCTTCGAGCCTTCCTTGCCGCCCGATTCGAAATCCTTCACGCCATTGGTGACGGTGCCGTAGACCTGGCGGTTGCGGGCATTGCGCGCGCCTACCGTGACCGACCAGGCGGCCGAGGGATTCCAGGTGATGTCGCCGTAGACGGCGTTTTCCTGGAAGGTCGAGGGCTGGCCGGAGGTGACGAAGTCCATCTGCGAGTTGTCCGGCAGCTGGGCCCACAGGCGCTGGAAGCGGTTGCCGGTTTCCTTGTTGTGGTAGAAGCCCGCCAGCCATTCGATCGGGCCGCGGCTCGATGTCAGGCGCACTTCGGCGGTGCGCTTGCGCAGATCCGTATTGTTGTCCAGGGCCGCGAAGTCGATGCCGGGGGCGCCGACGATTTCGGTGGCGTCGAGCGCCGTCCTGGCCTTGAAGCGCTGGCTGGAGGCGATCACGTTCAGGCGCGCCCAGCCCATCTCGTATTCGACGGTCCCGGACAGCACGCCGGTGCGGATGCTGTACGGTTCGGGACGATACAGGAACTGGGTCAGGTCGCCGTGCAGGGGCTGGCCGGTCCGGGCATCGTACTGGGCGATGACGGTGCCCTCGCGCTCGATGTCCTGCTGGGTGGCGGTCAGGCGCATGCGCAGCTTCGAGCTCGGGTCGATCAGCACCGACAGGCGCATGCCGCGGGTGTCGCCGTCGTTGACGTGCTTGCCCGCCGCCGGGCCGATGGCGCGCAGGAAGCCGCCGTCATGTTCGTTGAAGGCGGCCACCCGCAGGGCCGCCACGCCTTCGCTCAGGGGCGCGTTGATGACCGCGTGCTCGGTGTGGCCGAGCGCGCCCTTGCGGCTCTGGCGCAGCGCCACGCCGGCCTTGCCCGACAGGCCGCTCGGGTCGGGGTCGTTGGTCACGTACTTGAGCAGGCCGCCCATGGCGCCGGCGCCGTACAGCGTGCCCTGGGGACCGCGCAGCAGCTCCACGTGGTGCAGGTCGAGCAGCGACAGGTCGAGCGAGGACACCGCTTCGCCGACGAAGCCGGTGCTGGAACCGAAAGGCGTGTCGTCGATATAGATGCCGACGGTCGGCGCGCTCAGGCCGCCCACGCCCACGCCGCGGATGTTTACCTGGCCGCGGCCCGGTCCGCCGTCGCTTTCGACGTGCACCCCGGGGAGCGAACCCACGTAGTCGGTCAGCGAAGCCGCGCCGGAACGCTCCAGCGATTCGGTGCTGATGGTCTCGACACGCAGCGGCACGTCGCGGATCGGCTCGCGGCGCCGGGTGGCGGTCACGGTCACGACCTCGGTCTTGCTGTCGGTATCGGCCGCGGGGGCCTGTTGCGCATCGGCCGCCGGCCCGCTCTGGGCCGTGGCCTGGGCACAGGCCAGGGACAGGAGGGAAGCGACGGCCAGGGAAACCGCCTTGCGGCGCGGGAGGTTTGTTCTCGTGGTATTCGACAGCTGCAAAACGCTTCGGTACATGATGCACTCCTGGTGATGGAACCGCGGTCAATACGCTTTTCAAAATACTACATTATTTTCTGAATATTAAACAATCAGAAAATTATGTTCGTTGTTTTCTGACTTAGAAAATTTTATTGTGCGCCGCACGAGGAGTGCCCGCCCCGCATGGCGGCGGAGCGAAGCGAAAAGGAAGGAATGGCCGGCGGAGCGCCGGCACTGCGGAGGGAGGAGCGGCGGCGGGTCCTCAGCGCGGCTGCGGCGCTGCGGAAGAATGGCGTACGACGAGGCTTCCCTGCAGGCGCGCGTGACGGCGCGGCAGGGCGTCGCCGTGGATGCGCTGCAGCAGCAGCTCGGTCAGCTGGCGTCCCATCTCATGGCTGGGCTGGGCAACGGTGGTGAGGCGGGGCATGGCGAAGGCCGCCACGCCCAGGTCGTCGCCGCCGACCACCGACAACGCGCCGGGAACCTCGACGCCGGCCTCGCGCGCGGCGCACAGGGCGCCCAGGGCCATCAGGTCGTTGCACGCGAACAGCGCGCTGGGCGGCGCTTCCAGGCCGAGCAGGCTGCGCGCCGCATCGTGTCCGCCCTGGCAGTCGGCGCTGCCGTGCACCAGCAGGCTCGGGTCGAGCGCGAGCCCGGCCTCGGCCAGCGCCCTGCGGCATCCGGCCAGGCGCGCCGAGCCGGACGGCTCGTGCAGGGGGCCCGCGACGCAGGCGATGCGGCGGTGCCCCAGTTCGATCAGGTGGCGGGTGGCGAGGTAGCCGGTCGCCTCGTGGTCCAGGCCCACGAAATCGGTGTCGACGCCGGCGACGGCATGGTCGGCCAGCACCACCGGCACGCGATCGCTCGACAGTAACGCGGCCAGCTCCTCGTTCGCCTGCGCAGCGCCGGCCACCAGCACCAGGCCGTCGATGCGCTTCTCGATCAGCGAGCGCAGGTGGGCCACCTGGCGCTGCGGGTCCTCGTAGCCGTTGCACAGCATGATGTTGTAGCCGACCGCGAAGGCGGCGTCCTCGATGCCGCGCAGGAGCTCGGCCATGGCCGCGTGGGTATTGTCCGGCACGGAGACGCCGATGGTGCGCGTCTTGTCGTTCTTGAGGCTGCGCGCCATCGCGTTCGGGATGTAGCCCATCTCGTCGATGACCGCCAGCACGCGCTCGCGCACGTCCTCGCTCACCGCCCGCGTCTTGTTGATCACGTGCGAGACGGTCGAGGTCGATACGCCGGCCCGTTCCGCCACCTGCTTCATTGTTGCCATCCTGTCTCCTTCCGGCCGGGATTATGACCGGAATGTGTCGGAACCGCCAACGGCGTATGGACATCACACGAGGCAGCATTGTGAATTCGGGTCCGTGTACAATCGAACAATGACCGCCTATATCCGGCGTTGAAAATCGATAGCCGATCCACCCCGACCCATTAAAGGAGCATGTATGGCAATCAGTCTGCAAAAAGGCGGCAACGTCAACCTGAGCAAGGAAGCACCGGGCCTGACCAAGGTCATCATCGGCCTGGGCTGGGACCCGCGCGCCACCGATGGCGCAGCCTTCGACCTCGACGGCAGCGCATTCATGCTCAAGGCCGATGCCAAGGTGCGCGGCGACAGCGACTTCATCTTCTACAACAACCTCAAGTCGACCGATGGCTCGGTGGTCCACGCCGGCGACAACACCACCGGCCAGGGCGATGGCGACGACGAAAAGATCGCCGTCGACCTGTCGCGCGTGCCGGCCGAGGTCGAGAAGGTGTCCTTCTGCGTGACCATCCACGACGCCGACGCGCGCCGCCAGAGCTTCGGCCAGGTCGCCAAGGCCTATATCCGCTGCCTGAACGGCAATGGCGAAGCCGAGATCGCGCGCTACGACCTGTCCGAGGACAGCTCGACGGAAACCGCGATGATCTTCGGCGAACTGTACCGCCACAACGGCGAATGGAAGTTCCGCGCCGTCGGCCAGGGCTTCAAGGGCGGCCTGGGTCCGCTCGCGCGCTCCTTCGGCGTCAACGTCTGACAACAGAGGCGGCAGCAGCCGCCCTTTCTGCGCGCCCTTTTCGGGCGCGAAGTCCATCTGTCTCGAAAGACCCCATGCGCGTCTGGTTCAACAGGACGTTCTCGTCCGTCTACACCGCCCTCAAGCTGATCCGCGAAGCCGATGCGGATAGCCGTTTCACCCTCATCCACAGCAATGCCAACCGCCACACCCCGGCGGCGCGGATCGCCCATGAGTTCCACGGCGAGCCGACCGGGCTGGAGCCGGAGGCCTACGTCGACTGGTGCGTGGAGTTCTGCCGCAGCCACCGCATCGACATCTTCGTGCCGGGCCGCGAGGCGACCACGCTGTCGGGCCACCACGCGCGCTTCGAGGCGATCGGCACGCGGGTGCTGAGCGCGGCCACGCCGTCGAAGCTGCAGCTCATCCACGACAAGGCCGGCTTCTACGCCGAAACCGATTTGCCGCAGGCGCCCGTGGCCGAGTTCCGCCGCTTCGAGAACCTGGCTGAATTCGACGCCGCCTGGAACGAACTGCGCCCGCGCCACGCGAAGCTGTGCATCAAGCCTTCGCGCGGCATCTACGGCATCGGCTTCGCCATCGTCGACGAGGAACGCAGCAGCGCCGCCCTGCTCCTCGCCGGTGTCGAATACCACATCGGCTACCAGGACCTGCGCCGCGGGCTGGCGGAGCTGGGCGAGTTCCGCACCATGCTCCTGATGGAATACCTGGACGGCCACGAATACAGCGTCGACTGCGTCGGCGACCGCGGCCGCCTGGTGGCGGCGGTGGCGCGCCGCAAGCTGCCGGGCGCCGGCAGCGGCCAGCTGATCGACATGCGGCCCGAGATCATCGAGGCCACTTCGAAACTCGCCAGCGACTATGGCCTCTCCGGCATCTTCAACGTGCAGTTCCGCGAGGCAGCGGGCAAGCCGCGCCTGCTGGAAATCAACCCGCGCATGTCGGGCGGCATCGGCATGGCCTGCGCAGCCGGGCCAAACCTGCCCTGGATCGCGCTGAAGGGGTTTGCCGACGGCTTCGACACGGTTGCCATGCCCGAGGTACGCAGCGGCATGCGCGTGATCGAAATGCCGCAGGCCCAGGAGCTGCCATGAACACCCGCTCCAACCCGCTCGAGCTGGCGCGCCGCAGCGTGACGCTGCCGACCGGCACGCTCGAGCTGGCCCTCGACAAGGGCGCCATGGAGGCGGACGACCTGCTCGGCTTCGCCGCGCGCGCCAACGCCAAGCGCGGTTTCCTCTTCCTCAGCAAGGTGCTGGGCAAGCACTGGCCGGTCACGCCTTCAAGCATGCTGCAGGTGCACGACCGGCTCGCCGCGACGGTTCCGCCGGTCGACGGCCCGATCGTCTTCATCGCCATGGCGGAAACCGCGATCGGCCTGGGCCAGGGCGTGTTCGAAGCCTGGCTGCGCGCGCACCCGGGCCGCGAGGCCCTGTTCGTGCACACCACGCGCTACCGCGTGGGCAGCGGGGACCTGATCGAGTTCGAGGAAGCGCACAGCCACGCGCCGCGCCAGTTCCTGCACATGCCGGAAGACCCGGCCTTGCGCGCCCTGCTCCTGAACGCCGGCACCCTGGTGCTGGTGGACGACGAGGCCAGCACCGGCAACACCTTCCTGAACCTGACGAACGCCTGCCGCCGCCTGAATCCGGGCATCGCACGCGTGCATCTGGCGACGATCACCAACTTCATGGGCCGCGAGGCTACCTCCGGCCTGTCCGCCCGTTTCGGCCTGCCTGTCTCCATGGGGGCGCTCGTGGATGGCGAATACCGCTTCCAGCCCGGCGACTACGTGGCGCCGGTTGAAGCGGCCCAGCGCTTCGACCCGGACGCCGACCGCGGCGCCAGCACCCGCTTCGGGCGTCTCGGCCTGTGCCGCGCCCTGAACGCACCCGAACACCTGGCCGAGCGCCTGGCCGGCGAGTTCGCGCCCGGCGCCACGGTCGTCGTGCTGGGCACCGGCGAATTCATGCACGCGGCGACCCTGCTGGGCGCGGCGCTGGAGCGGCGCGGCGTGAATGTCAAAGTCCAGTCGACCACGCGCTCGCCGATCCTGACCTGGGGTGCGGTCAGCCATGCCCTGCGCTTCCCCGACAACTACGGCGAAGGCGTCGCCAATTTCATCTACAACATCGCGCCCGGCCAGTACGATCACGTGCTGGTCTGCCACGAGACCGCGCCAAACGCCGCCCTGCGCGAGCTGGCGGGGCTCCTTGGTGCGCGCCTGTTCCACTTCCAGTCCGAGGCTAAAGTTGAAGAAGTTCCTGTTCGCTGACCTGGACGACACGCTGTTCCAGACGTTCGAGAAGTGCGGGCCGCTGAACGGCGCCGACATGCTCGAGCCGGCCGCCTACTACAAGGACGGCAGCATCTGCTCGTACACGACGCGCGCCCAGCGCGCCTTCCTCAGCTTCGTGCAGGACGGGATGACGGTGATTCCGACCACCGCGCGCGATCATGACGGATTGAAGCGCGTGCACCTGCCTTTCGACAGCTACGCCGTCATCAACTACGGCGGCGTGGTGCTGCGGCCCGACGGCCAGGCCGACAAGCCCTGGCTGGAGCAGACCCGCGCCGCCATGCACGCCGCCCTGCCCGGCCTGCAGGAACTGGCGCGCCACCTCGACGAGTATTGCTCGCGTACCGGCTTCGGCGGACGCGCGCGCATGATCGAGGATTTCGCCACGCCCTTCTTCCTGGTCGTGAAGGATCCGGACAAGCGCCACGAGCGCCTGGCGACGGTCGAGCAGGAAGCGGTGCTGCCCTGGCTCGCCGACGGCAACAAGGACTACTGCGTCCACCGCAACGGCAACAACCTCGCCATCCTGCCGAAGGCGCTCGACAAGGCCAATGCCGTGGCCCGCGTCACCGAGCTGCTGCGCGCCGAGCACGGCGACATCGTCACTTTCGGCATGGGCGACAGCCGCTCGGATGCGCGCTTCATGGCCGCCTGCGACTACGCCATCGTCCCGCGCGCGACCCAACTGGCGCGCCTGACCATGGAGGCGCTGTGAGCTTCTCGGGCAGCTACCGCAGCGAAGACGTGACCTTCCTGCTGACGCGGCTAGAGGCGCAGAGCTTCACCAGCGTGCTTGAAAAGGAGCGCCTGATCCAGTCGGGCCAGCGCCACTACAGCCAGATGCTGTCGCCGGAATTGCCGCCCTCGCCACGCTACATGGCGGTGTTCGAGGAAGCCTGCCGCGCCAACAATGCGCGCATGGCGCTCCATTGCCTGCGCCTGGCGAGCCTGGTCGACGCCCGCCGCGAAGGCGACATTACCGTGGTGTCGCTGGCGCGCGCCGGCACGCCGGTGGGCGTGGTGGTGGCGCGCCTGCTGCGCGAGGTGTTCGGGCGCAAGGCGACGCATTACTGCGTCTCGATCGTGCGCGACCGCGGCATCGACTGGGCGGCGCTGCGCCACATCCTCGCGAATGGCCATGCGCCGGAATCGATCGTGTTCGTGGACGGTTGGACCGGCAAGGGCGTGATCGCGCGCGAACTGGCGCTGTCGGTGTCCGCCTTCAATGCGAGCGAAAAGAGCAGGATCGACAACGGCCTCTACGTGCTGTCGGACCTGGCGGGCGCCAGCGCCTGCGCCGCCTCGGGAGACGACTACCTGATCCCGTCCAGCATCCTGAACGCGACGGTATCGGGGCTGGTGAGCCGCACGGTGCTGGACGAGCGCATCGGCCCGCAGGATTTTCATGGCTGCGTGTATTACGGCGAATTTGCGCCGCATGATCGATCGCAGCACTTTGCGGACGAGGTGGCGGCGCTGGCGATCGCGCAGGCCGGGCAGGCCATCCCGGCCCCGGTCGCACTGGACGCGCAGGCGGCGGCGCAGCGTTCGCGCGCCTACCTGGACGGCGCCATGGCACGCTACGGCGTCCAGGACGTCAATTTGATTAAACCCGGCATCGGTGAAGCGACCCGCGTGCTGCTGCGCCGCGTGCCGCGCCTGCTGGTGCTGCGCGCGCGCGGCGCAGCAAGCGTGGCCCACCTCGAGGTGCTGGCCGAAGAAAAACAGGTCCCGGTCGAGATCGATGCGGACCTCCCCTACCACGCAGTATCCCTGATCAGGAGTGCATCGGATGGCTGAGCGTTCATCTAAGTCAATGGGTGCGTCGCTGTACGTGCCGGCCAATCACAAGCACCTGGCGAGCATCGCGAACGGCGAGAAGCTGCCGCAGGCGCGCTCGCTCATCTTCTGCCTGGAAGATGCGATCGCCGACCGCGAGCTGAGCTGGTCGCTGTTCAACCTGTCGGTGGTGCTGGCGAACATGCGCGCGGATATTCCGGCCGAGCGTTTTGTGCGGGTGCGCAACCCTGACGTCATGGCGCGCGTGCTGGCCATGGCAGGCAGCGAGAAGCTCACCGGCTTCGTGCTGCCCAAGGTCACGCGCCACAACTTCGAGACCTATTTCCGCCTGGTGCGCGATACCGGCCACGTCCTGATGCCGACGCTGGAAACGGCCGAGGTGTTCAGCGACAGCGAGATGCAGCTGCTGCGTGCCGTGTTCGAGGCGCCGGGCGTGCGCCACCGCATCCTGGCCCTGCGCATCGGCGGCAATGACCTGCTCGCCCTGCTCGGCCTGCGCCGTCCGCGCGGCATGACGATCTACCGCACTCCGCTAGGCCCCGTCATCGCGCGCCTGGTGACGACCTTCCGGCCCTACGGCTTCAGCCTGACGGCGCCGGTGTTCGAATACCTCGACCTGCCGGAGCTGCTGGACCAGGAGGTGCTGGAAGATCTCGCCTACGGCATGGTCGGCAAGACCGCCATCCACCCGACGCAGATCGCGCCGATCGAGCAGCACTACAAGGTGCGCCCGCAAGACCTGGCCGTGGCGCGCGCCATCCTGGATGAGGCCAGCCCCGCCGTGTTCCGCATGGACGACGCCATGTGCGAAGTCGCCACGCACCGCGCCTGGGCCGAGCGCCTGGTTGAACAGTCGCACCGCTTCGGCCCCCGTTCGATGGAAGGAGAACCGACATGACGATGTTTTCACGCGGCCAGAAGGGCAAGCTGGCGGACCTGGGCTGCGGCCACGCCTTCACCGCCGAGCTGGACGTGGCGGCATCCGGCATGTCGGTCGACGTCTCCTGTTTTGGCCTGGATGCGCAGGACAAGCTGTCGGACGACCGCTACATGGTGTTTTATAACCAGCTGGCCAGCCCGGAAGGCGCAGTGCGGCTGGCGCTGGGCGGCTCGCTATCTCGCTTTACGGTGAACCTCGACGCCCTGCCGGCCTCGATCGCCAAGCTGGTGTTTGTCGCCGCCATCGACGGCGCGCAAACCATGCGTGCGCTCGGCAGCAGTAGCCTGAGAATCAGCAGCGCGGTGAACTTCCCGTGGTCGGGCGCGGACTTCGGCGACGAGAAGGCGGTGATCGTGGCGGAGCTGTACCGGCGCGACGGCACCTGGCGCTTCGGCGCGGTCGGCCAGGGCTTCAATGGCGGACTGTCGGCGCTGCTGGCGCATTTCGGCGGCACCGAAGCCGCTCCCGCTCCAGCTCCCGCTCCCGCTCCTGCACCGGCGCCGGCCGCACCCAGGGTCTCGCTGTCGAAAGTCACGCTCGAAAAACGCGGCGACAAGGTCTCGCTCGACAAGCGCGCCGGCCGCGGCTTCGGCCGCATCCACGTGAACCTCAACTGGAACCAGTCCGCCACCGCGGCGCCGCAGCCGGCCAAGACCGGCTTCTTCGACAAGCTGATGGGCGGCGCGGGCATGCGCAAGGGACGCGGCGGCATCGACCTCGACCTCGGCTGCATGTACGAGCTGGCTGATGGCCGGCGCGGCCTGGTCCAGGCCCTCGGCAACGCCTGGGGCGACTACGAGCGCGAACCCTTCATCCGCCTCGACGCCGACGACCGCACCGGCGCGGTGGCCGGCGGCGAGAACCTCACCATCAACGGCGAGCGCTTCGACCAGATCCGCCGCGCCCTGATCTTTTCCTTCATCTACGAGGGCGTGCCCAACTGGTCGGCGACCGACGGCGTCGTGACGATCGCGGCGCCCGAACAGGCGCCGATCGAAGTTCGCCTGGACGGCGGCGGCAACCAGATGATGTGCGCCATCGCCCTGATCGAGAACTGCGGCGGCAGCCTGCAGGTGACCAAGCTGGCCGAGTATTTCCAGCAAATGGGGGGCACCAGCGCGCACGAACTGATGGACCGCCACTTCGGCTTCGGGCTGCGCTGGAAGACCGGTTCGAAAGGCTGAGCGAACCCTGGTGTCAGGTCTGACATTCAGACACGGTCTCAACAGTCCATGCCCGAACCCTGGTGTCAGGTCTGACATTCGGACACGGTCTCAACAGTCGATGCGTGGGCCTTGCCTGCTGCAGCTGCCGTCCGAGCATCGATATGGATTTATGGCTGTGCTCGTGTCCAAATGTCAGACCTGACACCGAGGTTTGGGATCGCGCACTTGCGCTACCACTTGCATCCCTTGTCGGTGATGGTGTCGATGGCCAGCGGTATCAGGAGGATCAGGTTTATTGAGGTGCCGCCGCTGTACTTCTTGGTGCAGGGCGGGCGCTTCGCCTTTTCGATGGCGCGGCCCAGATCGTTCTTCTCCGCTTCCAGCCGGCTCTCGGCGGCCCGCACCTGTTCGAACGAATCCGGTACGTAATCCTTGCTGACGCGGCCCGCATCGGCGCGCAGGGCGGCCATGTCGAGTTTCTGTGAAGGCGATGCTGATGGGGCGGGAGCTTCCGCTACCGGGTCTGCCTGCGCGTCGGTCGGCTCGGATGCGGGGATGGATTTCAGCACGGGCGCCGTCCCGGCAATATCGACGGGTGGGCGGCTGCGGCGGACGGGCGGCGGCGGGGCTGCTTCCTGAACCGGCGGCGTCACCGTCTTCGGCACAAGAATAAAACGCATGTACTCGACCGGGCCGGCGTCCTCCGGCCTGGAACTGTTCGCATGGTGCAGCAGTGCGGCGACGAGGGCGATGTGAGCGAGGCCGATGAGAAAGCTGGTTGCGAGCCGTCGCCGCAAGTGAAACTGGTGCATCCGGTGAGCCCATGGTTGTGATCGTGTCGATTACACCATGGCGGCCGGGTGCGAACAATGTGGCCTGCATAAGCTGGCAGCCCGGGCCGACGGATTAAGTGAGGCGTAAGCTTGAGTTCGCTGCCAGCCTTGCCGGCTGTTGAGACAGCACAAATACCCGGCTTCGGCGCGCTCGACAATAGGCTTTTGCACGGAGGCCCCATGTCGAACTTCGATCACCTGCCGGACGATGCCACGCGCCTGGACGCGGCGGACATCCGCGCGCATTTCACCAATCTTTCCCGCGACCACACCATGATCGGCTGGCTCGGGCGCTATGCCCTGGTCGTGCTGCTGATCGGCGCCGGTGTCGCGCTCGGAGGACAGCTCGGGCCGGTGCTCTACCATCTCATGAACTGAATCCATTGCGGCGCTACAAATGACAAGGGCCGGGAGTCCTTTCAGACTTCCCGGCCCTCCCTCCGCGGCGGATCGCTCCGCCGGCAGGATGGTATTACTGCAGCTTGATTTCGACGTCGACGCCAGCCGGCAGGTCCAGCTTCATCAGTGCGTCAACGGTCTTGTCGGTCGGATCAACGATGTCCATCAGGCGCTGGTGGGTACGGATCTCGAACTGGTCGCGCGAGGTCTTGTTGACGTGCGGCGAACGCAGGATGTCGAAACGCTGGATGCGGGTCGGCAGCGGGACCGGGCCCTTGACAACCGCGCCGGTGCGCTTGGCGGTGTCGACGATTTCCAGAGCGGACTGGTCGATCAGCTTGTAGTCAAACGCTTTCAGGCGGATGCGGATTTTCTGGTTCGGAGCGGACATGCTATTTCCTTTAAAAGAACGTTCCGGCTTGAGGCCGGCAATGTGTGAAAGGTGTTACGGCACTACTCAAGAGGCGGGAGTATATCACCCTTCCCCCTCATAAACATGGGGACAGGCCAAAAAAGCCTGTCCCCATCGTTGTGCCGGCGGGACACACGTCCCACCGGCGGATCTCGCTAACCGAAATTAGGCGATGATCTTGGCCACG